>JACCYD010000572.1 GCA_013696695.1 Deltaproteobacteria bacterium
CACCTGGGTGGGATGCGGGATGTCACCGGCGACGATCGCGCTCATCGTCAGGAAGTCGTTCTCGCCCTTGAACAGGCGGCGCACCGTCGACAGCTCGTAGAGCACGACGCCGAGCGCGTAGACATCACTGCGCCGATCGATCGGCTTGCCGGCGCACTGCTCGGGCGCCATGTACGAGATCTTGCCCTTGAGCGCACCTCCACGCGTGCCTTCGCCGGTGCGCAAGGCCGCCTTCGCGATGCCGAAGTCGACCATCTTCACGGTGCCGTCGTAGCCGATCAGAATGTTCGCCGGCGACACGTCGCGGTGCACCAGTCCGAGGGGCTTGCGATCGGAGCCACGGAGCTCGTGGGCGTGGTGCAGGCCGGCCGCCGCGCTCGTCATGATCGTGATGACGTGCTCCCATGGAACCTTGTGCTTCCGCCGGCTCGCTTCCTTGAGGAGCATGCGCAGGTCTTGCCCGTGCACGTACTCCATCGCGAAGAAGTACTCGCCGTTCTCCTTACCGATGTCGTGAACCTGAACGATGTTGTTGTGATGGAGCGCCGCCGCGGTGCGCGCCTCGTCGAGGAACATCTTCACGAACGCCGGATCTGCGGCGTGCTCTTGATGGATGCGCTTGACGACCACGTGTCGTTCGAAGCCTTCGATGCCGGTCGCGCGCGCGATCAACACCTGCGCCATCCCGCCATTTGCGAGGTGCTTGACGATCTCGTACCGGCCTAGCTTGGTCGGAACTTGGGGCACCGTTATCTAGGGTCTCGTCCATTTGCCACCGCGTCAAGCAATGTACGAGAAGGTGCGTAAACCAGATTCGAGACCTACTCGGGATCCATGCCGAAGCGGCGCGCGCGCAGCATTTCCTCGATGTAGCGCACGGTCAGCTCGACCTCGCGGCGCGTGATGCCGAGCTTCGCGGCGGTCTCGGGATAGGACTGACCTTCGAGCACGTGCGTCAGCACGCTGACGTATTGCTCGCCGTGCTTGACCACGCGGCGCACGTGGATGCGCGTGATCTTCCATTCGAGCGAGAGCCGGAACAGCGCGTCGTCGCCTTCGGCCTTGAACGCGGCGATCGCTTCCTCGACGGCGGCTCGGACGAACGCGATCACCTGGGCCCGCTTCTCCGCGAGCGAGCCGGGATCCGCGGCGACCGCCTCACCGGAGCCGAGGCTCGCGAGCGAGATCCAGCGCGGCGCGCGCTCGACGTTGCCGCGATCGAACTCGGGATGCTCGCGCATGTAATCGATCGCGGAGCGCCGCACCAGCACGCGCAGCCAGGCGCGCAGCTCCGGCGGTGGATCGAGGGCACACAGCTTCTTCACCGCCGCGTACTGCTTGCCGAAAAGACGAGCCACCACGCGCGTCACGATCTCGCGCGGCGAATCCTCGCGATCGCGGAGGCGCCCGATCGGCTGATTCCTCGCCATCATCATCAGCTCGGGCTCGAGCTCGACCAGCAGCGCCTTCCAGTCGACGTCGTTGCTCGTCGCGGCGACCGCGCGAAAGCATGCCCACAGCGGCTTGTCGTCGCGATCCACGGTCACACTGTAACCGCGTGCCGCGGCGCTACGCCACTCGGAGGATGTACCCCTCTTGCAGATCGGTGCGCCGGACGGGTGTCCCGCGCACGCGGCGCGACCATGCCGACCACAGAGCACGGCCACGCTGCCAGCGCGGCTCGTCGGGGATCGCCGGATCCGGTGCGTCGGTGACCACCGCCGTGAAGAACGACCAGCCGAGCTCGAGCTGATCGGTGAACGCGAAGCTCGAGGTCGGATCATCGATCAGCCGCTCGAGGATGCGCACCAGCGCGACCATGCGCTCCGGTGCGTGCGACGCCACGGTGGTGGCCGCGGCGCGAACCAGCGCGCGTGCCTCGCGCGACGCCAAGCAGATCCGCGTGTGGAGCTCGGCGGCGAATAGCTCGACGATCGGACGGCGCTCGGCATCGACCAGGTAGCGCGGCGCGGGGAGCAGCTCGGGCGCGGGCTCGGCGCCGACATAGACGCGAGCGATCGCGCGCGTGATCGGCTCGGCGAGCTGAGGATCGCTGCGCCGGATCGCTTCGACGACACGCCCGACGGCGTGGCCGATCGCAAACGCCGTCAGCGTCTCGATCAACCGGCCGAGCGTGCGGCGCATGCGATCGACATCGAGGTCGGGCGCCATCGCGAGCGGATCGACCACGCCCCTGGTGAGCTCGCGGAGCGAGACCTGATAGCGGTCGAACAGGGTGTCGATGTAGCGGTGGATCGAGGCCTCGTGGTGCGACATGGGGGCCTGCGTCGGCCAGTCGAACGCCGGGTTGCGTGGTGTTAGTGTCCCGGCGATGTCCTCCCGTAACGCGTTGACGCTACTGGCGATCGCGGCCTGTTCTGCCAAGGCTCCGGGCTTGGGGACCAACGCCAGCGGGGGCTCGGCGGTGGCTCCCGCCGGAGGCGCGGGTGTCGGGAGCGGCTCCAGCACGCCGGTCGCGCGCCTGCCGGCGAATGCGGTCAAGGTCACGCTCGCCGACGTCGGGCTCGAAGCCTCGTCGCTCGATCGCACCGCCGATCCGTGCCTCGACTTCTACCAGTACGCGTGTGGTGGCTGGCTCGCGACCAACCCGATCCCGGCCGATCGCGCGCGATGGGCGCGGTTCTCCGAGATCGACGAAAAGACCAAGACCGCGACCAAGGCGCTGCTCGAAGAAGCTGCGAAAGGCATCGGTGCGGACACCGCCACCAAGAAGCTCGGCGACTTCTACGCCGCGTGCATGGACGAAGGCGCGATCGAGCGCGCAGGCATCGCCTCGATCAAGCCGCTGCTCGACAAGGTCACCAAGATCAGGGATGCAAGGACGTGGTTGACGGCGCTCGTCGAGCTCCACAGGCACGGCCACTGGGTCGTGTGGCGGGTCCACGCGATGGCCGATCTCGAGGAGTCGACGACGAACGTCATGTATCTCGAGACCAGCGGGCTCGGCTTGCCGGATCGCGACTACTACGTGAAGCCCGAGCTCAAGGATAAGGTCGACGCGTACAAGCTGCACGTTGGCAAGCTGCTCGCGCTCGGTGGCATGGCCGGGCCCGCTGCCGACACGGCCGCCGGCGATGTCCTCGCGATCGAGATCGAGCTCGCGAACCTGACCAAGACCGGGGTCGAATCGCGCGACGTGCCGGCTTCCTATAACCCCACCGACGCCGTCGCACTCGGTAAGCAGGTCAAGTCGATCGATTGGAAGGCGTACTGGAAAGGCCTCGGCGTCGTGCCGAGCAAGAAGCTCGTCATCGGCACGCCGAAGTTCTTCGCTGCACTCGACAAGGTGCGCGGCAAGTTCACGTTCCCGCAGTGGACGAGCTACTTCACCTATCACCTGCTCCACGACGCGGCGTTCGCGTTGCCGAAGGCGTTCGACGACGAAGCGTTTCAGCTCGAGCGCGCGATCAGCGGCGTCGAGAAGCAGCGCGAGCGCAGCAAGCGCTGCATCGAGGCCACGCAGGGCGCGCTCGGCGAGCTCCTCGGCGCGCAATACATTGCCAAGTACTTTCCGCCGGCCAGCAGGCAGATGGCGACCGGCTACATCGACGCGATCATCAAGGTGATGGGCGACGAGATCGGCCGGCTCACCTGGATGAGCGAGGACACGCGCAAGATCGCGACCGCGAAGCTCGGCAAGGTCGCTCGCATGATCGGCTACCCCGACAAGTTCCGGACCTACGACTACGAGGTCAGGCGCGACGACTTCGCGGGCAACTCGCAGCGTTCGGCCGTGTTCGAGACCAAGCGCGTGCTGTCGCGCGCGGGCAAGCCCGTCGATCGCAGCGAGTGGCAAATGGACACGTACACGGTGAACGCCTATTACGACCCGACGGCGAATACCACCGCGCTCCCCGCCGGGATTCTGCAACCACCGTTCTTCGGCCCGGAGCGCTCGGTCGCCGCGAACCTCGGCGGCATCGGCATGGTGATCGGCCACGAGCTGACCCACGGCTTCGACGATCAGGGCGCCCAGTTCGACGCCGACGGCAACCTGAAGAACTGGTGGAAGCCCGATGACGAGGCCGCGTTCAAGACCCGCGGCACCTGCGTCGCCGACCAGTACTCGACCTTCGAGGCGCTACCGAAGCAGTTCGTGCAAGGCCGCCTGACGCTCGGCGAGGACATCGCCGATCTCGGTGGCGTCAAGATGGCGTTCAAGGCGTATCGCTCGCTGCGCAAGGACGCGCCGAAGGTGTTCGTCGCCGACGGCTTCGACGAGGATCAACAGTTCTTCCTCGCAGTCGGCCAGGCGTGGTGCAGCAAGGATCGCCCGGCCGAGGTGCAGCGCAGGCTCACCACTGATCGGCACAGCCCCCCGAAGTTCCGCGTGTTCGGCGCGCTCCGCAACCTGCCGGAGTTTTCGCAGTCGTTCAGGTGCGCGGCCGGCACGGCGATGAGGCCGGCGAATGCCTGCAGCGTCTGGTGATCAGTACGCGTAGCCGACGGTCATCGAGACCTGGCGAATGCTGTCGGTCGCGCCGTCGGTGTCCGTCGTGCCGTCCTCGACGATGTTCCAGCTGTAGCGCGTCAGCGAGCCTTCGACCTTGCCGCTGATCGCGCCGAACTTGAAGCCGACGCCAAGTGCCGCGCGGATGCCGCTGACATCCGCACCACCGGTGGTCTCGAAGCGTTGCTGCAGCGGGCCACCGGACATCACGATGCGATTCTCGACGGCGAGGTAGGGCTCGAGCTTGCTGACGATGACGGCGCCGCGCCCGCCGATCTTGAGCGACTGGTAGTGCGCATCCGGCACCTTGTCGATGTCGCTCTCGGTGCCCTCGAACTGGTGCTGATCGCCGACGTAGCCAATGCCGATCTCGGCGATCACCTTGCTCGCGATCACGAATTGCTGGCGCGCGCTGACCTCGAGGCTGGTCCAGAACGTGCGCGCACCGAGCGCGGAGTTGTCGGCGTTCTGGATCACGGTCTGCGGGTTGACGCCGTACTGGAAGCGGCCCACCAGCGCGAAGCCGCGGAGCGCGCGCACTCCTGCCAGCGTGCCGGGCCACAGCTCGAGCTGGCCGCCGGCGAGGACCTGGCCGCCTTCGGTCTCGGGGCCAAGATCCTGGCGCGTCGTCATCGGATCGACGTTGCGGTAGGTGAACTCCCGGAAGCCGACAGAGAGCGCCGCCGACAGCGTGAACAGGGTGCTGGTGCGCGGGGTGCTCGGTGTGGCCTGTTTGCGGATGTCCGGGGTGACGTTCGGGTCGGTCTCGGGATCGGTTTCCGCATCGGGAGGCGGCTTGGTGGCGACGGCCTTGTTGGCGACGGTGACCTTGAGCTCCTCGTCTTCGGCAACCTCGACCGCGTTGACGTAGATCTCCTTGCCGTCGAGCTTCACCTGGATGCGGTGCGTGCCGGACGGGACATCCTTCTCGAACGGGATCTTGCCCTCGTCAGCACCGTCGACGAACACGTTGGCGCCGGGTGGGCCGTCGATCTTGAGCGTGCCGACGCTCGGCACCAGGTTGAACGAGCGCTTGTACGGGGCGCGCTCGCGACGGCTGATCACGATCAGCTCGGATTTCGGGCGATAGCCCGCGAGGTCGATGATCACCGTGGTCTCGCCGTCGATGTCGACGTCACACGGGGTGGTGCACTTCTCGCCGGCGTCGATGGTGCCGAGGTAGACCGACGCACCGGCCGGCTTGGAGACGATCTTGACCCTTTTCTTAGCCGCCTGAGCGACGCCTGTCACGAGGACGAAGGCGAGCGGGACCCAGCGGAGCATGGCAATAATGATAACGCGCCTCCCGCCGAGTGCCCACGATCATGCGCTGGCGTGCCGGTATGCTCGTGAAGTGTCGAAGGCCTGGTGGATCGCGGTCCTGCGCCTCACCGGCCTGCTGTTCCTCACGGGCATGGCGGCCAGCCGGCTAGGCCTGGTGCTCCACGAGCTGGGTGGTCACGGCGGGTTTGCCCTCGCTTTCGGCGGTGAGATCACGGACCTGAAGCTGTTCTGGTTCGGCGGCGGCTGGATCGGCTACTCGATCGACGAGCCGACCGCGGCCACCCTGGTGGCGGCCACCCTCGGTGGGATCATCCTCGAGGCCGTGCTCGGCGCGGCGCTGGTGATCGGGCTCGCTCGCGCCGATGCGCGCGCGACCGCGGCGGCTCGCACGAACCTGGCGATCCGGATCGCGAGAGGCGTCGGCGCGGCGTTCGTCGGCCACGCGTGCTGGTACTTCGCGACCGGCACGTGGCACGGCTACGGCGATGGCCTGCCGACCCATCGAGCGCTCGGCGACGCGCGCTATCCGATCGCGATCGTCGCCGGGCTCGCGACCAGCGCGGTGGCATGGTGGGCCGCGCGCCTCGTGCTCGGTGCGCTCGCGACCGTGATCCCGGGTAGCCGCCGCGCGCGGGCGGGGGCGGTGGTCGCGTCGCTCGGGATCGCTGCCACGCTGCTGGTCGTGCCCGCGGTGATCGAATTTCAGCTGCGCGGTGACCAGCGGTACGGCGCGATCATGAAGCGCGAGGGTGATCGACGCGCGGACCGCGAGCTCGCAGCCTGGCAACGCGAGCGAGCGCGACATGGCGCCGTGATCGATCCCGCGGTGCGCGAGGCCGAGGCGCGCAGGTTGGCCGCGCGACACCGCGAGCCGCCGTTCATGCCGGTGCTCGCGCTGCTGGTGTTGGCGTCGATCATCACCGGTGCGTTCCGTGCGCGCGTGGCGGAAGGTGCAGCGGTGACCAAGCGGCAGCTCACGGTAGCCGCCGCCCTCGCGATCGGATCGCTCGCCGCGGTGATCGCACTCGACATCGCGTTCCTCTAGACTACAAAACCGATGTCCGAACGCACCGTCAGGGATCTGCTGGGTGGCGGTCTGCGCCCCAACGATCCGCGGCGGTTTCTGATCGAGTCGATGATGTGCGCGATGCACGCCGATGGCGTCGTCGACGATCGCGAGAACGCGGTGATCGAACGTCAGGTCGCGCAGCATCCGCTGTTTCAAGGGCTCGGCGCCGCGGCATCTCGAACGCTGGTCGAGCTGTCGAACGACGCGATCCGGTTCGCAGGCAGCGCGATCGGTCGCGCACCGGCGATCGCGAAGGGCCTGCCGGCGCGCATTCACCGGCTAGCGGCGTACAGCATGGCCGCCGAGGTCGCGGCAGCCGATGCGGTGATCGACCACGACGAGATGACGTTTCTCGAGGCGCTGCGGATCGCGCTGCGGATCTCTCCGCAGGAATCAGGCCGCATGATCGAGGCAGCTAAGGGCGGCTGGGTCGCGGATTATCTCGACGATCGCTATCTCCGCATCCGCGGCCTGATCGGCCCGGCCTGCGAAGTCTTCGCGCTTCGCGCTCTCGCGCGCGGGATCGCAAACGACGAGCAGCGCTTCAAGATCCGCGACTTCTTCGCCGCGATTCCTGATCTCGCACTCACCAAGGACGAGCTCGACGCGGAGCTGTATCGCGCGTTCCGCCGTCCGCGCGCACCGGAAGCCCAGGTGTTCGGCGAGCTGCAGCATGTCGCGCGTGGCCTCCAAGATCCCGTCGACCGCTACTGGATGGTGGTCTACACGCTGGTCGCCGAGATTCCTGCGACGGTGCCGAGCTGGCGCGTGATTCCGTTCATCGGCGTGATGCAGGCGTCGATGCAGATCACCGACACCGACATGGAGCTCGCGGCGATCGACGCGTTGACGTTTCCTCCCGCGTTGTCGCGTCCGGGCTGAGATCCGATCCGATTGTCAACGTCCGAGACGCGATCGATCGCCGCGTGGTGATCGGGACGAAATCGACGAGCGGATCGCGACGCACCACGTGCATACTCGCTCGCACACCATGAACTCAGACACCATCGAGCTCGTGGAGCGCGTTCGTCGCCGGCTAACCGAGAATGAAAATCCCGTGCAGATCGCGGGTCCCGTCTCGGAAGCGCAGATCCTCGTCGCCGAAGAAGCACTCGGCGTCACGTTCCCGCCGTCGTACCGCACGTTCCTACGCACCTTCGGAGGCCTCGCGATCCCGTCGCACCTCGGCATCGTTCACGACTTCATGGGCGTGGTCGAAGAGCCGACGCATGACGTCGTCCAGCGAACGTTGACCGCGCGGATCGAGCGCAAGCTCGCCGAGAATCTCGTCGTGGTCGGAATGGGGGCCGAGTGCCAGGAGTGGTTCTGCCTCGACGTCAGCCGCGAGAACGCCGCGGGCGAATATCCCGTCGTCATGTACGACGCGAAGGACAACGCGATCGATCAGCAGTTCTACGAGGATTTCGGCCAGATGCTGGAAGAAGTCATGGGCTTCGTCGCCGACAGCCTCGATCATCCGCTCGACTGACGACAGTCGAGGTCGCCGTGGCGCTCGACTGACATCTCCCGAGTGAAGACGGAGTGATGCCGCTTACGGACTGCGGTTCGCGACGGCACTGTGACGTGGGTAACGCGTCGGAGTTTTCACGATGGGCGTTGGAAGCTGCGTGGTAGTTTCCGCGCCCAATGCGCCGTCTCATCGTACTCGCCCTGTTGTTTGGTTTCGGGTGCAAGGGGTGTGATGACGATCCGGGCAACGTGGTGCCCGATGCCGGGCCGCCCGACGGTCCTCCTGTGGTCGAGGTCGTGTGCGAGGAGCTGCCGCCACTCGCGGCCGGCACCTGCGAGGTCACGCCCGGCAATGGCCAGCGATTGCTCAAGGGCATCGTGCTCACGCCATCCACCGTGTTCCGCGGCGGACAGGTGCTGGTCGACCTCGACGGTCAGATCGCGTGCACCGGTTGCGATTGTGCGGTTGGCGGCGAGACGGTCACGAGCTGCCCCGACGGCGTGATCTCTCCGGGCCTCATCAACACGCACGACCACACGCAGTTCGCGAACTCGTATCCGTACGGGGCGTCGCTCTATACGAACGATGAAGCCGTCCGATACGAAGATCGCCAGCAGTGGCGCGAGGGTGACCAGCCGGGTCGCCCGCGGATTCGCAAGTCGGGGACGGCGAGCAACAACCAGGTGACGTGGGGCGAGCTGCGCTTCGTCCTTGGCGGCGCGACGTCGATCGTCGGCGAAGGCCAGGTCGACGGCCTGCTCCGCAACCTCGATTCCGACAACAAGCAGGAAGGCCTCGCGAAGAAGAAGGTCGAGTTCGACACCTTCCCGCTCGACGATTTCCAGGACGGCCAGCGCCGCGACGGCGATTGCAACTACGGGGGCGAGCCCACGACGCCGGCCTCGGTGACCGAGTTCGACGCCTACGAGCCGCACATCTCCGAAGGCCTCAACGTCAGCGCCCACAACGAGTTCCTCTGCCAGTCGTCGGACACGTTCGACACGATGGCGCCGGGCACCTCGAACAACCTGGTGATGGCGAAGACGGCGATCATCCACGGCGTCGGCTTCCAGGCCGCCGATTTCGCGTCGCTCGGCGAGGCCGGCACTGCGCTGATCTGGTCGCCGCGCTCGAACGTGTCGCTGTACGGCGACACCGCGCGCGTCACGGTGGCGGCGCGATTCGGCGTCGAGATCGCACTCGGCACCGATTGGATGCCGAGCGGCTCGATGAACATGCTGCGCGAGCTCAAGTGCGCCGCGTCGCTGAACGACACCTATTACAACGGCTTCTTCACCGACGAAGCGCTGTGGCGGATGGTGACCTCGAGCGCTGCCGCGGTGACCGCGACCGACGACAAGATCGGCACGCTCGCCGCCGGCAAGGTGGCCGACATCTCGATCTTCAAGGCGAATGGCAAGACCTACCGCGCGGTGATCGATGCCGAGTCGGCCGACGTCGCGATGGTGATGCGCGGCGGCAAGGTGCTGTACGGCGACGACAACATCGTCACCGGGCTCGCCGCCGATGCCGGCGCGTGCGACGCCGTCGATGTCTGCGGCTCGAGTAAGAAGCTGTGCCTGATGGCCGAGATCGGCCAGACCTATCCGCAGCTGCTCGAGGCGGCGAAGCATCCCGATGGCACGCCGGCCTATCCGGCGTTCACCTGCGACGTGCCGCCGGACGAGCCGACCTGCGTTCCGTCGCGGCCCGAAGCGGTCGCCAGCTCGACGGTCTACACCGGCGTGCCGAGCGCGACCGATAGCGACGGTGATGGCATTGCCGACGCCACCGACAACTGCGTCAGCGTGTTCAACCCGGTGCGTCCGATGGACGGCGGCATCCAGCCCGACGCCGATGGTGACACCGTGGGCGACGCGTGCGACGCGTGTCCGCTCGATGCCGACAGCAACATGTGCGGGAACATGGTCGACCCGAACGATCGCGATCTCGACGGCGTGCCGAACGCGACCGACAACTGTCCCGACATCGCGAACGAAAACCAGGCCGACGCCGACGCCGACGGCAAGGGCGACCTCTGCGATGCGTGCCCCGACGCCGCGAACCCGGGTGCCGCGGGCTGCCCGGCCTCGATCTACAGCATCAAGAACGGCACCACGCCGCCCGGCACCGTCGTGCGCGTGTCGAATGCGCTGGTCACCGGCAAGGCCACGAATGGCTTCTTCGTCCAGATCGTGCCGGGTGACACCGGGTTCGTCACCGCCGACTTCTCCGGCATCTTCGTGTTCACGAACACCAACCCCGTGCTGCTCGCGACGATCGCGCCCGGCAAGCGCGTGGACATCGACGGTACGGTCAAGAACTTCTCGGGCCAGCTCGAGCTCGACACCATCACGCAGGTGATCGTCAACCCTGCCGCGGCCGAGGCGGCTCCGACCCCGATCGCGACCACCTACGCAGACGTTCGCACCGCCGGTCCGCTCGCCGACGAGCTGGAGGGCGTGCTGATCTCGCTGCCAGGCGCGACGGTGAAGTCGAACAACACGGCGTTTGGCGAGTACACGCTGAACGATCCGCCGAACGATCTGATCGCCGATGATCTGCTGTTCGTTCCGAGCCCGCTGCCGACGCCCGGTCAGGCGTTCGCGTCGGTTACCGGCATCCTGAATCGCCGGCAGAATCAATCGAAGATCGAGCCGCGCAGTGCAGCGGACCTCCCGCCGGGCGCGCCGGGCATCAAGGCGTTCGGGCCGGCGCTGACGTTCAAGCGCCAGCCACTCGCAGGCAACACGATCCCCGACCCGCTGACGATCGAGCTGACGAGCGCATCGCCGGCCGGTGGCACGACGGTGACGTTGTTGTCCTCGAACACCAACGTCGCGACCGTCCCGTCGACGATCTCGATCCCCCAGGGCGCCACCAGCATCGCCGTCCCGGTGACGCCGGTCGCGGCGAATGCCACGCCGGTCACGATCATGGCAACGCTCGCCGCCCAGACCCTGACTGCGGACGTCCGCGTGCTGACGGCGATCGATCCGCCGACCTCGGTGGTGCTGACGCCTGCCACCGCCGCGGTGGCGCAGGGCGGCACGGTCGAGATGACGGTGACGCTGAACCTCCCGTCGCTGGTGACCACGCCGAACGTGACGATCTCGGTGATCGCCGGCTCGGCGACCGTGCCGGGCACCGTCGATGTCGCCACCGACAAGACCACCGCGACGTTCAAC
>JACCYD010000588.1 GCA_013696695.1 Deltaproteobacteria bacterium
GTCACCGAGGTCAATGGCACCACGAACCCCGATCGCACGAACTACTACGAGACGGTGCCGAGCAATCAGCTCGAGACCGCGCTGTGGCTCGAGAGCGATCGCATGGGGTACTTGCTGCAGCCGCCAATCGGCAAGGACGGCAAGCCCGTCGAGTTCAAGGTGTCGCTCGCGAATCAGATCGAGGTCGTGCGCAACGAGCGGCGGCAGAACTACGACAACCAGCCGTACGGCAAGATGCGCTTCGTCCTGTCCGCGGCGATGTATCCGGAGAAGCATCCGTACCGCTACCTGACGATCGGCAAGCACGAGGATCTCGCCGCCGCGTCGGTCAACGACGTGATGGCGTTCTTCAAGACCTGGTACGTGCCGGCCAACGCGACGGTCGCGATCGTCGGTGACTTCGATGTCGCCGCCACCAAGAAGCTGGTCGACAAGTGGTTCGGCAAGTTCCCGAAGTCCGCCAAGCCGAAGCCGGTCGCGGTGCCCGCACCCACGCAGAAGGCGATCGAGGTCAGCGTCGACGACGGCTTCGCGAAGCTGCGCCGCGTCCAGTTCGTGTGGCACTCGCCCGCGAATTACGGCGAGGGCGATGCCGAGCTCGACTTCGTCGGCGAGGCGCTCGGCAGCGAGGGCACCGGCCGGCTCTACAAGGCGCTGGTCTACGATCGGCCGCTCGCGCAGAGCGTTGGCGCGTTCCAGGGCGGCTCGACGTTCTCGGGGCAGTTCTCGATCGTGGTCACGCTACGCGGCGACGCGAACCTCGACGAGGTGAAGAAGATCGTCGCGGCCGAGGTGGCGAAGATCACCAAGGAGACGCTCACGCAGAAGGAGTTCGATCGCGTGATCGCGGCGAACGAGTCCGCGAAGATCCGCGGCCTCGAGACCACGATGGGTCGCGCGCAGCAGCTACAGACCTTCAACCACTACCTCGGGGATCCGAACAAGATCACCTGGGACCTCGATCGCTATCGCAAGACGACGCTCGAGAAGATCCGCGTGACGGCCGCGCAGTATCTGCGCCCCGATCGCATGGTCACCGCGATCACCAACCCCGCAGCAGCAGGAGGCAAGCCGTGAAGCATTCCTTGATCATTCTCGCGCTCGCTGCTTGCGGCGGTAACCAGGGCCCGGGCCCGCAATCGATTCCGACCCCGGAGCCGACGCCCGACACTCGCCCCGATCCCACGCCACCACCGCCGGTCACGGAGGTTTCCATGATGATTCCCACGCAGACGGCGGTACCGCAGGAGCTGGCGTTCCCGGCGGAGGACTTCCGCACCAAGCAACCCGACGCCGGCGGCCCGCGCCCGTTCCGGTTGCCGAAGGTCAAGCCGTTCAAGCTCGCGAGCGGGCTCCAGGTCTATCTCGTCGAGCAGCACGCGCTGCCGATCGTGTCGCTCGACGTCAACTTCGACGGCGGCTCGATGTGGGATCCGCGCGGCAAGGAAGGCCTCGCGAGCATCTGCATGTCGATGCTCACAGAGGGCACCGAGAAGCTCGACAAGCTCCAGTACTCGGAGAAGCTCGCCGACACCGCATCGAACATCAGCACGTACGCGGCCGACGATTCCACCGGTCTGACGCTGTCGAGTCTGTCGAAGCACATGCAGCCGACGTTCGATCAGTTCGTCGAGACGCTGCTGTCGCCCGGCTTCCGCGCATCCGACTTCGATCGGATGATCAAGCGCCGCATCGAAGCCGTGCGTCAGAGCAAGGGCAGCCCGGCCTCGGTCGCCGGTCGCGTCAGCGGCACCGTGCTCTATGGCCCCTCCCACCCGTTCGGCACGGTCGTCACCGAGGAATCGCTCAAGGCGATCACGATCGACGACTGCAAGAAGTACGTCACCACCTACTTGAAGCCCGGCAGCGCGAAGCTGTTCGTCGTCGGTGATCTCACGGAGGCGCAGGTACGCGGCTACTTCGAGAAGGATCGTGCGCTCGCAGGGTGGAAGGGCACCGCGAAGCTACCCGCCGACACCTCGAAGCCAGCCACGATGGCGGGCCGGATCTTCTTCGTCAACATCCCGGGCTCCGCCCAGTCGCAGGTGTCGATGATGCACTTCGGTCCGAAGCGGAACGCGGCGGACTTCCATGCGAACACGCTGATGACTTCGGTGTTCGGAGGCGGCTTCTCGAGCCGCATCAACATGAACCTGCGGGAGGATAAGGGGTACTCGTACGGCGCGCGCGGTGGCTTCAACTACTCGAAGCAGTTCGGCACGTTCGCGGCGAACGCCTCGGTGCGCACCGACTCGACCTACCAGACCCTGCTGGAGATCGATCGCGAGGTGAAGGATCTATGGAGCGCGAAGGTGGCGGTGAAGGACGACGAGCTGACGCGAGAGAAGCAGGGAGCGATCCTCGGCCTCCCCGGCCAGTTCGCGACCGGCCAGGCGGCGCTCGGCCAGTACCGCCGGCTCGTCTACTTCGGACTCCCGCTCGACTACTACAACACCTTCGTCGCGAAGGTCGGCGGGGTGAATGCGGCGCAGATCACCGCGGCCGCGAAGAAGCACCTCAAGCCAGGCCAGGCGGTGTGGCTCGTGGTCGGTGACGGCACCGCCGAGATGAAGGTTCGCACCGACGGGAAAGACGTCCCGCTCCTCAAGGATGGGAAGCCGGTGACGCTGCGTGCCGCGCTCGCCGACCTCGCCGCACGCGGAGATGTAGGCAGTGGTGGGCTCGTCGAGCTCGATGCGGACGGTCGGCCGAAGTCGTAGCGATCAAAGATGCGCCCGTTCGGGGAGACCGAGTATCATCGCTGGTGATGGCTCGTGTTCGTAACCGTCAAGCTGGCTTCACCCTGATCGAGATCATGTTCGTGGTCGTGATCATCGCCGTGCTCGCGGTGATCGCGATCCCGCAGTTCATGTCTGACGGGCGCAAGACGAAGTCGCGCTCGGAGGTCGTCGCGTTCTTCGCCGAGCTGTCGACGCGTCAGGAGCAGTACCGCGTCGACGCGACTGGATACCTGACCACGGCCAAGTGCCCCGCGGCGACGAGCACCACCGGAACCACGGTCGATTGCACCGCGGCGGGTAAGCCGTGGGTCGGGCTCAACGTCAAGGTGCCGCTGGCGACGGCGACCTGCACGTACGTGATGACGGCCAGCGCCGGCGCCGGCACCGTCAACGTCAGCGCCGGTACCCCGGCCACGACGTACACCTTCACGTCACCGACGGGCCCCTGGTACCACATCGTCGCGGAATGCGATCAAGACGGCGACGGCACGACGTCGACGTTCTTCACCAGCAGCGTGGACCCGACGATCAAGACGTCGGTGCGGGAGGATGAATGAGCCAGCGACGACGACGGCGCTCGCAGCGCGGCTTCACGCTGATCGAGCTGATGACCGTGATCGCGATCATCGCGATCGTCACCGTCACCCTCGCGTCGATGTCGACCGGCGGCAAGACCACCCCGGCGACGATCTCGGATCAGGTCACCGGCATGCTCCAGTTCGCACGGCTGCGCGCTGAATCGCGGCGCACCTCGCATCGCGTGCAGTTCACCGCGACCACGGTCGCGATCTACGAGAACACCGCCAGCGGGTTCGCGGTGATGTCGGCGGCGCCGAACCTGGTCCAGTCGCTCGAGATCCCGACAGGCGTCGTGTTGTGGGCGGCTGATCCGGCCACCAAGACGTCCGCCGGCACCAACCCTGCGCAGAACACGAGTCTGCCGTTCAACATCGACTTCAGGATCGACGGGCAGTCGACCGGAGGGACGGTCTTTCTGACCGACCCGCAGACCTCGAAGAAGCACCGGATCTTCGTCTACAAGACGACCGGCAGCGCGATGGCACGGGAGAGCTGGTGATGCGTCGCAACCGTGAACAAGGTGGGTTCACCCTCATCGAGGTCCTGGTCTCGCTCGTGCTCGCGGCGATCGCGATGATCGGCGTGATCGCGCTCTACCGCACCCAGACCAGCGCGTCGTCGTTCTCGCGCCGGATGACCGAGGCCACGATGATGGCCGAGGATCAGCTCGAGCGGATTCGCACGCAGGTGGCGACCGGCTCGGGGAGCACGAGCTCGCTCGACGAGACCGGCAAGGTGGTCACCGGCGGCATCTTCACGCGCTCGTTCGACGTGCAATCCGGCGGCTTGAACTACGACGAGATCAAGGTCGTCGTGAGCTGGATCGAGGATGGCGGCAGCAAGGCTGTCACGCTGTTCGGCCGGAGGAACAAGTGAGGCGCCGGTTCGCTCACCCGGCGCGTTCGGCGCGGCGCGCCCGCGCCCAGGTAGCGCGCGAAACAGTTTCGCGCGAGCGTGGCTTCACGCTGATCGAGCTGATGGTGGCGCTGGTGCTGTTCGCGCTGGTGATCGCCGGGATGATGTCCGTCGCGGTGTCGATGATCACCGGCTATCGCGATCAAGAGATCACGATCGCCACCGAGAGCGCGACGCGCTCGACGATCGATTACCTCACCGATGGGCTTCGCAGTAACAGCCCCGGCGTGCCGACGTTCGACGCACTTGTCGATCTCGACGTCAGCACGTGTCCCACGGGTGCCCTCAAGGTCGTCCAGAACGCCGCCAACCCGTCGCCGCTCACCCATTCGTCCGACCAGCTGACGATGACGTTCGCGTCGGGCTCCGTCGTCACCACGATGACCAACACGTTTGCCGGCACCGGCGCCGCGACGCTCGCCGTCCTCGACGCCCGCGAGCTCGCCGTCGACGACTTCATCATCATCACGAACTTCGAGACCGGACACCTCGTCCACATCGCTGCGTCCTCGGGGACGGCTCCGGGCACGCTCACCATCACGGCGCCGAGCTGCACCGGCGTCGGCGCGAAGCTCCCCACGGGCGGCTACATCGCGGGAACGACCATCATTCGCGCGGTGCGCGCGTCGTTCCAGATCGGGGTCGTCGCTTCTGACGACAACGTCGGCACGGTGCCGGTGCTGATGATGGATCTCGACGCGGAAGGCGTTCGGTTCGTGCCCGAGCCGATCGCGGAGGGCATCGAGGATCTCCAGGTCGTGTTCGGTGCGGATACCAGCGGCGACGGCATCCTCAGCGCAGAGAGCACCACCGCCGGCGCCGACGAGTGGTTCGGCAACGTGTCCGGCGAGGCGATTCCCGCGGTGTTCCCGAACACCACCCGCGCGGTCCGGGTCTCGATCGTCGCGCGCACGGTGCGCGCGTTCACCGGCGTCAACACGTTCCGGCTCAACGCGCTCGAAGATCGGCTCGCCAACGCGGCAACCGACAGCTTCCGACGGCGCGTGTTGTCCACGACGGTC
>JACCYD010000598.1 GCA_013696695.1 Deltaproteobacteria bacterium
GACCTCGACCTCAAGGTCAAGTACGGGGTCACGAACACCGACGTCGCGTTCAATCTCGCGCGCAAGTTCAGCTCGAACACCCGCTCGGTCAATCTGCTGCTCAAGGTCGCGCGCAATTACACCGTGCGCAACAACGCCCCCCAGGCGCTCACGCAGTCCGCTGCCAACAAGCTGCTCGCTGGCATCCAGCCGTTCGTCACGACGTGCGGCACGACGTACGTCAATGGCGTGCGCTATTCGGCCAGCCTGTACGCCCTCATCACCTATGTTACGAACGACGAGCAGACCGCGATGGACATCAAGGGCTCGCTCGGGTTCACGGCCGGTATCGGCCGGCTCGGCGTCAACGCGAACGTCGGGCTCCGCCTCTCGAACACTGCCGCCCGCGAGGGTGTGTCCGCCAGCCTCCAGCTCGTCGGCTCCGGCTTCGAGATGAGTGGCCAGCCGGCGAGCTCGACGTTGATCGCGGACTTCCTCGGTACCGGCATCACACCGCAGTTCTTCCAGAAGGTCGACGAGCTCAAGAACATGCTCGACACCTCGATCCGGCGCGACGTCTGCCGCGACGCAGGGGAAGGCGATTGCGGCGGTGTGCGCGCACCTGGCTACTTCATGAATACGCAGCGCAACGCGAAGTCGACCGCGATCGACATCGGCTTCTACGACACGTTGCCGAACGCGAGCTGGACCGGCGATGTGAACCCGTTCGAGCAAGCGCTCACGCGGCTCCGCGCAGTCGAGCGCTACGTGCGGGCACTCGGTGGCCTGCAGGAGCGCATCGAGGGCATCTACTGGAACGAGATGCAACCGTTCCGCGACACCCCAACCGATCTCAAGGCAAGCTTCCAGGTCGCGCCGCCCGCCACTCCGGTGCGCACGATCCCGCAGCTCGTCGCGATCCACGACACGTGGTCCCAAGAATTCAACTCGCCGGGCGGACCCGCGTCGCTCGGCAAGACGATGCAGAGCGTGATCGAGAAGCAGCAGGACTGCTGGTCCAAGGCGTCGGTCAATCTGTTCTCCACCGACTGCAGCCCGAACGACGTCGCTCCGACCGACGACCCGACGTACAAGGCGGCGCTCGCGAAGATCACCGCATACGGCGACACGGGCCGCGTCCTGCCCGTCAGCTACCGCACGGCGGCTGCCACGAACGCCGGTGCAGCAGCCGCAGCGTGCCAGTCGCTGAGCACTGCCGACCTGAGCTATCGCCTACCCACGAGCACCGAGATCACGGCGCTCGCGCCACTCGTCGGCTTCGCCGCGCTCCCCTGGAACCACAACCCGCATGCGACGTGGGTCGCCGTCCCGGACGGCGCACCCCCGTGCGACACGAATGCGATGCCGAACTACGGCTTCTACAACGCTCCGCAAGAGTCGGCGATCAGCTGGTTCTGCGCGGACGACATCTACCCGCTGGTGCCGATCTGCGTTCCGAGCGCGGGTCCGCTACCACAGCTGCCGAAGCCGTAACCGCCGCGTCGGGCCGGCATCGGCAACGTCGGGTCAGTGCGTGGTGGAGCTGCCCGCGACGCTCGGCGTCGGCAGGCCATCGGAATCGGCTTCTTCGCGCCGCGCGGCCACCGGCTCGGAACGCTCGCGCTTCAAAGCGCCCTTCACCGTGCCGTCGCTAGACCGCTCACGCTCGGCGTTGCGCGCGTTATTCGCATTGCGCTTGGCCTTGTCCTTCTCTTTGTTATCGAGCTTGGACATCTCGGCGGCCTTGGTCTCCTTGGCCTCGCGCTCGCGCTCCATCTCGCGCTCTTCGCGCTTCTTGTCGCGCATCCGGCGCAAGCCACCGACCATGATCTCGGCGATCAGCTGGTCGTACTCCATGCCGCTCGCCTTCGCGATCAGCACCAGGTCGGAGTAATCGGGCGTCAGGCCCGGCAGCGGATTGACTTCGAGCACGTAGATCCGGCCCTCCGCATCCATCCGCATGTCGACGCGCGCGACATCGCGGCAATCGAGCGCCCAGAACGTGGCACGCGCGATCTTCTCCATCGCCTTGAGCTCGGACTCGGACAGCTTGGCGGGGCACTCGTAGTAAACGTGCTGCTCCCACTCCTGCTTGACGCCGTAGTCGTAGACCGGGCGAGCGTTGTCCTTGTCCTTGAACTTGATCTCCATCGGCGGCAGCACGCGCGGCCGCTTGTCGCCGAGCAAGCCGACGGTGAACTCGCGCCCGGTGATGTACTCCTCGATCAGCGCGGGCTGGCGATACTTCTCGACGCAGAGCTTCACCGCAGCGCGCAGCTCCTCCTCGTTGTCGACCACGTTCTTCGCGTCGATGCCCTTCGAGGAACCCTCGGCGTTCGGCTTCACGATCAGCGGGAACGTCATGTCCGGCGACAGCCGCTCGCGCGACGATTCCATGACCTGGAACTTGGGCGTCAGGATGTCGTGCTGGAGCAGCACCTTCTTGCCGAGCGCCTTGTCGAGCGCGATGGCGAGCGTGGCGGAATCGGACCCGGTGTACGGGATGCCGAGCAGCTCGCAGAGGGCAGGGACCTGCGCCTCGCGGTTCCGGCCTTCGACACCTTCCGCGATGTTGAAGATCAGATCGACATCGGCTTCTGCGAGCACGCGCGGCAGATCCGGCGTGGCCTCGAGGTGGACGACGATGTGACCCTGGCGCGCGAGCGCGTTCGCGATCGCGATGATGGTCTCCGGCGGATCCCACTCGGCTTCGTCGTCGCCCTTGTCCTGGCGCTTGACGTTGTAGGTGAAGCCGATGCGAATCGGCTGCTTTTGACGCTGCTTGGTGCGACCGCCGAGCTGCGATGCGGTGGCGAGGCCGGTGCGCAGCGCCGCGGCATTGAGGATCGACGCGATCGTGGCGTTGTACGTCAGGCCGACCTGCGCGGTTGCCGCGAACAACGACGACGACGAGCATAGCGCCGGCAGCGCGTTGACCTCGAGCAGGAAGATCCGGCCCTCGGAGGTGACGCGGTAATCGAGCCGCGCCATATCGCGCAGGCCGAGCGTCTTGATGACCTCCATCGAGATGGTGCGGACGCGGGCCGCGACATCGCGCGGGAGGTTGGCCGGGCAGCGGTACTGCACCTTGCCGGGCTCGATGTTCTTGAGCCGATAGTCGTAGATGTTGAACGGGCGGTCTCGTCCTCCCTCGCCGCCGCCTTCGATCTGGACCTCGACCGGCGTGAGCAGGCCGCCATCGTGGCCGACACCATCGATGAAGCCGATCGCGACGTCCGATCCCTCGATGTACTCCTCGACCAGCACGCCATCGGGATACTGGCGAAGCGACGTCTTGAGCGCGGCGGCCAGGTCGCGCGGCTCCTTGATCACCGACGAGCCGAGCAGGCCGCCCAACCGCGTCGCGAGATCCGCGTTGTAGATGCCCTTGGACGAGCCTTCGTGGTTCGGCTTGACGATGACCGGGAACGCGAGCCCCGCACCGCGCTCGAGGATCGACTCGAAGTTGCGCGGGGTGACGAGGATGCTGCGCGGCGTGTCGATGCCGGCCTTCTGGACCAGCAGCTTGGTGAGCCACTTATCCAGGGTGATCGCGTTGGTGTACGCGTCGCTCCCGGTGAACGGGATGCCGAGCTCTTCGAACAGCGCGGGGTAGAACGCCTCGCGCATGCGGCCGCGAATGGTGGTGTCACCCTCCGCGGTGTTGAAGATGATGTCCGGATCGATGGCCTCGAGACGCTCGAGCAAGTTGCTCGCAGAGCCCGAGACTTCGACCTTTTCGACTTCGTGGCCGGCGGCTTCAATCGCAGCTGCGATTGCGCTCACCGTTTCCGCGCTGTCGTATTCGGCCTCTTTTTCGGTCTCGCGGACGTCGGTCAGGCGGAGGTTGTGAGTGAAGGCGACCTTCATTTGGTATCGGATCACTAGCAAAGCGGTGTGACAACGAAACAGTCAAGCCAGAATCGCGCCTTGGCCTGTCACGCTCCGACACACCGATCGCAGCGCTGATACGTCATAACTACGTATGCGGTTCGTACAAGTGCTGGTGCTCGTCGTCGCAGCGTGCGGTGGCGCCGCGACGAAACCGTCATTTCCGAAGCCGAGCACACCCGCGCCGGCAGTTCCTGCAGACGATCTCGCCGTTGCGAAAGGCGGCGCGAAGCCCGTCGGCGGTGACGACGCGAAGTTGATCGTGAGAGATCCCCGGGTCGTCGACCTCGACATCATCCGGATCAAGCCGGGCGATGTCAGCACCAGCTCGGTCGCGACCGCCGACCTGTTCCGGCTCGCGAACGATGCCGCGAAGGCCGGTAACACCAAAGATGCGATCGGCCGCTATCGCCAGATCGTGAGTGAATTCCCGGACTCGCTGTACGCGCCGATCGCGTTGTTCAACATCGCCGCGCTTCAGGACGGGCAGGGAGATCCCTCCGCGACCATCGCGACGCTCCGCGAGTTGATCACCGCCTATCCCAACGCCCGGGAGTCGATCGAGGGCCACCTTTATATAGCGGCGCTCCACGCCGAGAAGCAGCAGTGGCCGGACGCCCTCACCACGCTCGACCAGGTGCTCGCGCGTCCCAACCTGACCTACGCGGACCGCGTCGAAGCGCACGCGCGCCGCGGGTACGTGCTGCTCGAACAGCGGCGGTATGACGATGCGGACGTCGCGCTGACCGCGGCGGTCGGCGAGTGGCGCAAGGCGCCGCGCATCGACGAGACCTATTACATCGCGATGGCGACCTACTACGCGGGCGAGATCGCTCACCGCAAGTTCCTCGAGGCGCCGATCCGCCAGCCGGACGACGTGCTCTACGCCGATCTCGAGACCAAGCGTGTGCTCGCGGTCAAAGCCTACGAT
>JACCYD010000637.1 GCA_013696695.1 Deltaproteobacteria bacterium
GATCTCGACGACCTCCGCATTGGCCAGCTCGAGCAGCTTCTTGTCCTCGTCGGAAATCGGCGCCGGCGCGGAGACTCCCGAGGACTCGGGCTCCTGTGCGCGGGCGTCGAGACCCCACAGGGTCGACGCCAAGGCGGCTCCGATCAACAGCTTGGACGGGGACGCCATTGGCTCCCCGATCCTAGAGCAAGGACCCGGCCGGAAACAGCGAGTTACAAGCGTGTGTCTTCCGGTCGTCCGGACCGAGACCGTCGCGGTCCTCACTCACTGCCGGACCGAGACCGTCGCGGTCCTCACTATCTGCCGGACCGAGACCGTCTACTGCCAGACGGTCTCGAGATAGACCTCGGGGCGCGGCTCGAGCACGCTGCCGCCGTGGCGTTCGTCGATCCAGGTCAGGATCGCGTTTTCGCCCGCCGCGGCACCGCGGATGTCCGCGCTGCCCTCGATGAAGTGCGAGTGGGGGAACCCGACGTGCGTGGTGGCGACGAGATCGGGGCCGAGCACGGCGGCGTAGAGCTCGACCTCACCCTGCGTGATGTCGATGGCGTACTTGCGTGCATCCGACCACGCCATGATCGGCGCGGCTGTAGTGCCGATCATCGTCGGTTCGACGCGGGTCTCGGGTGCGGTGACGATCATGCGGCCATCGCCACGCGCGCTGTCGAGCGGAACGCGGGTCGCGAACAGCTCATCGGGCGGGTTGTCGTCGCTCGACGTCAGGCTCTTGACCGAGCGCACCGCGACTGGCCCGGTGCCGTCGTCGAGGATCCGGCAGTCGTTGTCCCACACCCACGGGTCGCCGATGCCGATCAGCGCGGTGGTCGCGACGCCGTCGGTCACGCTCGCGAGCTGACAGCGCAACAGCTCGAGCTCGAGCTCGGTGTCGTAGACGTAGCGCGAGAACGCGATCAGGCTGGTGCCGTGGTGATGGCGGATCGTCACGTTGGTGATCGCGTCGAAGCCGGCCTGTGGATCGCCGGCGCCGGGCGACGCCGCGATGATCGGACCGGTGATCGCGCCCGTGGCTTCGTCGACGTGCATCCAGCGGATGTCCGACGAGCCGGCGCCGCTGTTGGTGCGCCACACCAGATCGTAGCCGGTGCCGGTGAACACGACGTCGCCGCTGTTCGAGCCGAAGCGATCGTTCGGATCCAAGACGATCGGCTCGATCGTCGGCGAGCCATCGCGGCCGACGATCGCGAAGAAGTTCTTGTACGGTCCACCGCGCTCTTGATAGAGCACGCCCATCGTCGACGCACCGGCGGCGGTGCGCGCGTAGTGCTTGTCTTCCTGGCCGTCGCCGCCGACCAGCGCGCTCTTGTCGCCGATGCGACGACCCGCGCCGTCGAGCTGCTGGATCCACGCGACGCGCGAGCCGCTCGAGATATCCGTCCACGTCAGGAACAGCTGCTCGCCGAGCTTGTGAAGGCGCGGCGTCGCGGCGTTCTTGTCGACCGCGATCGAGGTCCACTGGATGCCTTCGCGACCGGCCGCGAGCACCGCGGTGGAGCTGACGCCGTGCGATTTCGCGAGCAGCTCGTGCGTGCCATCGCCGAGCGCGGTGACGTCGATCATCGCCGTATATCGCGGGCCTTCACCGTCGCGCACCGCTTCGACCTCGACGCCATCGAGGGAGATCGTCACCTCGGTGGGCGCGCCGTCGACGAGCACGTGCACCGGGATGATCGGAAACGCATCGGGGTTGACCCACATCGCGCCGCCGATCGATTGCGTGAAGCGGATCGCGGAGGCGTTGCCGCCACCATCGTCATCGTCGTCGGCCCGAGACGCCATACATGCCGAGAGCACAACACAGCACAGCATCCAGCTCTGCTTCCTCATGCGCGAGGCATCGCATACGAGCGTTGGCTGATCAAACTGAATTCGCTGTTGACGATGCCTCAAGAACAACCGTTCGCGAGGCTGGCGCGGACTCGTGAAGACGGAATCTCGGGTGCATCCCCTTGAAAGTTCGGGGCATGGAGCGAAAGATACCGGCCATCATGCCCGAGACGACGACGACCAAGAGCAAGAAGGCGCCCGCGGCGCCGGTGACCAACGGCAACGGCAAGTCGCTCGAGGAGCGCACGCCGGAGAGCGAAGGCCTGCTCGCGAACCAGGCTCGGCTCCTCGCGAACCAGGAAAAGATCCTGAACAACCAGACGCGCATCGCGGCCAACCAGGAAGCGCTCTCGAAGCTGCTGGATAACCAGGACTCGATCATGGCGCAGCTGAAGAAGATGGAAAAGAACCAGCACACGATCGTCGGCAACCAGGAAGCGATCGAGAAGAACCAGAAGAAGGTCGATCAGGTCCTGGCGAACCAGGAGAAGATCGCGGGCAACCAGAAGAAGCTCGATCAGGTGCTCGCGAACCAGGCCAAGATCGCCAGCAACCAGGGCAAGCTCGATCAGGTGCTCGCGAACCAGAAGATCGTGATCGGCAACCAGCAGAAGATCCTGAAGAAGAAGTAGCTGGTCCGATGGACCTGCTCGAGCGAGCCCGCGCGCTCGCGGCGTGTGCGCTGTTCGCGGACCTCGCGCCCGCGGTGGTGATCCGGCTCGCCGAGCGCGCGCGGTTCATCGAGCTCGCGGCGGGTGAACGCCGCAGCACCGACGACAGCGTCCTCGTCGTCGCTTCGGGTGGCATGGCCGCCGTCGCGCGTGGTGAGACCGCGATCGACGCCACCGTCAGCACGATGAAGCGGCATGGCGGCACCGTGACGGCCGGTCACGTCGTCGGCCTGATCCGCGTGATCGCGCCGGCCACGCCGGTGGTCGAGCTGATCGCAGATCGTCCGTCGACCGCGCTCGCGATCGCCTTCGACGACGTGCGCGACGTGCTCGAAGAGGATCCCGGCGCCCTCTCCGCCCTCGCCGCCGCGCTCGCTCGCTCGCTCCTCGAGGGCGCGGCGTGAACAAGCGGGCGTTCCTGATCGGCGCGGCGATGGTGTTGCTCGTCAACTTCGTCGCCGTGTCGCTGCGTGCCTACGCCGAGGCCGAGTTTCTCCAGCAGTTCGACAAGGGCCAGCTGCCGTGGCTGTTCGTCGCCAACGCGGCCGGTTTCGCGGTCGCGACGCTCGGCTACGACCTCGTCACCCGCAAGGCGCACACCAAGAGCGTCGACCTCGTGTTGCTCCTCGCGCTGATCGGCACCACCGGCGCGACGCCGGCGCTGCTCGATGCGGGCGCATCCCCGGTGTTGGTCGTCGTCGCGATCACCGCGGTCTCGCAGCTGGTCGGACTCGCGCTCTGGAATCGCGTCGCCGAGGCCGTGGCGGGTCGCGATGCACGGCGCAACTTGCCGCGCGCGGGTGCGGCGGTGACCGCGGGCGGCATGATCGCCGGTCTCGGCGCGGGACTCCTCGGCATCAAGGGCGACGTGCTGCCGTATCTCGGCGCCGGCGTGTCCGCGATCGTGCTGGTGCTGTCGTTCGCGCAGGCCCGCGCTCTCGCGCTCGGCGGTGCACCCGGCGCGATGTTGCCGCCGGGAACGAGCGATGTGCTCGGCCCACTGCAACACCGCTTGCTGCGCGCGCTGATCGCGGTCGCGATCCTCGAGGGCGTGATCGCGACGGTCGTCGACTTCCAGTTCCTCGCCGAGCTCAAGACCGAGTATCCGACCAACACCGCGACCGCGCTGTTGCTGTTCTATGGCGGCACCAACGCGGTGCTGTTGCTGCTGCAGGCGACCGCGGTGCCGCGTCTCCTCGTCACCCGCAGCTTGCCGACCACCGGCGGGATTCATCCGACGCTGGTCGTGCTCTGGTACATCGGCTTCGCGTTCGCGCCGGGCCTGATCGCGATCGCGGGCACGCGAACGACCGATCAGGTGCTTCGCCTCGCGACCTCGCGCAC
>JACCYD010000668.1 GCA_013696695.1 Deltaproteobacteria bacterium
GCGGCGATCAGCGTGCGGCGCGCGGCGGCGAGCTGCTCGGTCGCGCGGCGAACATCGGCGCTCGCCGTCTCGAGCTGGCGACCGAGCGCATCGGCATCGGCGATCTTGCCGCGCAGCTCGCGATCGCGACGCCACGACTTCGGCGCGTCCTTGAGGCGCTTGACCGCGTCGAGCTCGACCCGGAACTTGGTGTTGATCTCGTTCCAGTGCCGGCTGGCGCGAACCAGAGTTTGCTCGGCGGCCGAAGACGAGTTCCAGGCACGCGTCGTCGACTCCGATCCCTGGCCAGACTGCGCCCATCCGGTCGCCGAAGCGAACGTCAGGAACAGCAGGACCAACCACCGAGTCACGATGCCCATTAATAGCAGCCGCCGTGCCACGCTCAAGTCCTCGACGGCAATCGCGATATCAACAGTTGTCCGTGTCGATCCTGGCTCCTCGAGTTGCTCGACCCTCAGTTTTTCGAGGCATGCCAACGTATTGACCCGTCAGGGAATGTCAGTCCAGGGAGGAGTCTCGTTCGGCGGACAGCCGCAACACCAGGTAGCGAAGCGCGGCGGTCACCATCGCGCCAATCGCCGCCAGGGGCTCGCCATCGGGGCGCTCCCATACCAGGTAATCGCGACCGGTCGCATCGACGATCGCATGGTAGCGCAGCCGCCTCAGCCGATAGCCGCCGGTGAACGCCAGCCCCAGATCGTCGACCTCGACCTCGAGATCGAGCGGCTTGCCGTAGCGAACCATCACGCGATCGAGCGCGGCGATCGAGAGGTCGCCGAGCTCCTCGTTGTCATCGCGGATCCGGACCCGGTCGTCGATCACGGTCGCGTAGGTGCACGCGTGGCGACCATCCGCGAGGATCCGTTCGTCGAGAAGCAGCACGGCCGGCACTCTAGCGCTAGAGTCGACGCCATGCGCACCGTGCTGCACCTGATCGCGTGCGTGCTCGCGATGGCGTGCGGGCCGACGATCGTCAACGATCGCAAGAGCAGCGTTGCCGATCTGACGAAGCACCTGCCCGCCACGCTCGAAGCGAACCGGCCACGCGAGGGCGATGCGAAGACCATCCACGTCCGCGTCTGGGTCGATGCCGGCGTTCGCGCGCAGCCGAAGTGGCGCGAGGAGATCATCGATCAGGCGGATTACGCGAGTCAGCTCCTCGCACCGCTGGTCGGCGCGCGCATCGCGATCGACAAGGTCTCCGACTGGAATCGCACGACGGATCCGCACGCGGCGCTCGCGGCGCTCGCGGAAGCCGACAAGGGCGACGGCGTGACGTGGGTGATCGGTTACGTGACGCCAGGTGATGTCGCGAGCAAGGCGATGTCCGAGCTCGGCTCCGCAGAGCCGCTCGGCAAACACGTGATCGTGCGCGGCTGGGCTGAGAAGCCCGAGCTCACGGCGCTGACCGCGCTGCTTCCGGATCTCAAGGAAGCCGAGAAGAGCGAAGTCATCACCGCGCATCGCCGGCACAAGCAGACGGTGGTGTTGCTTCACATGCTCGCGGTCACGGTCGGCGCGATCGACGAGGCCGACAAGGCATGGATCCAGAACCCGACGTACTCGCCGAAGCAAGCCGGATTTTCGGATCGCAACCGCGAGCTGATCCAGCTCGGGCTCGACGAGCGCAAGGCCGAAGGCACCGATCAGACCGTCGCGAAGAAGCTGCTCGAGGCGATCGAGAAGTCGGAGTTCGGCGGCTGGCTGGCACCGAGCAAGGAAGAGGTCACCAAGCGCCTGCGGATCGCGATCGACACCGGCAAGTCGGGCCGTACCGCGAAGGCGGTCCCGGCCGCGGCCTACGACCAGTACTCGCGCATCCAGACGCTGTCGAAACAGGGCAAGGGCAAGGACGCCCTGGTCGAGCTCGACAACCTGTTGATCGCGTATCCCGGCAACGCGGCGATGCATCAGCTGCGCTGCGAGATCCTGCTCGCGATTGGCGGACCGGCAGCGATGGCGCCGAAGCCAGCGCCGAAGCAGCCCGCGAAAAAGGATCCCAAGGCGCCGAAGCCCGAACCGGTCGAGCAGGTCGACTGGAAGGGCGCGTGTGCGAAAGCCAGCGAGCTCGCGCCCGGCGATCCGACGCCGCACGTCGCGATCGCGAGCTCGTTCGCGGACATCAAGGACTGGAAGTCCGCGCGCGCGGAGCTGGCCTCCGCCGAGGGCAAGATCGGCAACCTGCCGGGGAAAGCAGAGATCGACGAGGCATGGAAAAAGGTCATCGGCCTCTATCACGCGATGGGCTCGCTGACCTGGACCGAAGAGGCGCTCGCCAAGGCCAAGCTCGACAACGATCCGATCGCGGCCGAGGTTACGCAGAAGCGCGCGCGCTACGGCGTGCCGAAGGGCGCGAAGTTCGTCGCGGCGGATCAGGAATCGCAGCTCGTGCTCGCGGTGCGTGCGGCGCTCGACCTGGTCTACGCCAGCAAGTACGG
>JACCYD010000688.1 GCA_013696695.1 Deltaproteobacteria bacterium
GTACGGATCCGCGTAGTCGTGGGCGACGACGATCGTCACCTTCGCATCGACCGGGCCATCGCCGGGGTGGCCATCGACGGTGACCGCGTAGGTCTGCGCGCGATCCGGCTCGCGGCGCATCGGACGCGTGGGTTGAGCGAACGCCGTCGCGGGCACCAGCAGCAGCAAGGCCAAGGCGAGCTTCATGGCCGATGGCGTAACACGTCGGACCGAGCGCTGCGATTTGGTTTTTTATTCAACCGATCGCGGGGCTCGCCAGCGGGCGGTTGGCGACCACCGGCTCGGGGATGACGGTCGCGCGCAGCATCGGCGCGAACGCGGCGCGATAGCCCCAGGCGAGACCCAGCTCGAGCACCAGGAACACGACGGCGATCGGGGTGCCCGCCGGAGCGAGCAACAGATGGAACGCGAGGATGCCGACCACGATCGGCGCGAGCAGCGCGAGGGCGAGCGGCACGAACCGGTTCGACAGCAGGAGCAGGCCGGCGCCGAGCTCGATGAGCTTCACCAGCGTCAGCATGCCGCTGCCGGCGAACCCTGCGAGGAACGGCATCGCCTCGGCGGGTGGCGCGTCCTGGGGCGGGAGGAACGGGACGAAGTAGTTGACGGCAAAGGCGACGAAGCCGAGCCCGAGGAGGATGCGCGCTGCGTGAATGATTCGCATGTCAGGCAATCTAGGTCGTTGTCCAAAACGCACTAGTCGTCGCTTTGACAAGGCGCTATTGTCCAGATAGCAACAATGGATCTCAACCGCGCTACCACCTTCGTTCGCGTCGTCGAGACCGGCGGCTTCACACGGGCGGCCGAGGCGCTCGGCCTGCCGCCGTCCTCGATCAGCCGGGCGGTCTCCAAGCTCGAGGAGGATCTTGGGGTGACACTGCTCGAGCGCACCACGCGAAGTATCGCGCTGACGGATGCGGGCAAGGCGTTCTTCGAGCGCGCCCGCGAAGCGCTCGCCGGGCTCGAGGAGGCAAACAGCCTCGCGCTCGATGCCGCGCGCGAGGTTCACGGCGTGGTGCGGCTGGCGGTGCCACCCGAGCTCGGGGCCAAGCTCGGTGGCGTGTTCGGCACGTTCGCGGCCGAGCACCCGAAGGTGCGCATCGAGGTCACGTTCACTACCCGCGGCGCCGAGCTCGTCGGCGATCTCGTCGATATCGCGCTCGTGATCGGGCAGCTGCCGGATTCATCGCTGGTCACCCGGCGGCTCGGCGAGAGCACCGACAGGTTGTATGCCGCCCCGGGCTACGTGAAGGAGCACGGCCAACCGCGGCGCGTCGCCGATCTCGCGAAACACGAGACGATCTTGTCGCGCGCCGTCGGTGGGGAAGCTCGCTGGGAGCTGACCGGGCCGCGCGGGGTCGAGCGCGTCGACGTCCATGCCCGGATGATCGGCGATCACATGCAGTTCTTGATCGATGCCGCCGTCGCGGGGCTCGGCATCGCGCTGTTGCCCATGTGGGTCGGGGACAACTTCGTCAAGGACGGCAAGCTCGTCGCGATCCTCCCGAAGTTCGAGACCAAGACGCCGCTCCACGTGCTCACGCACGGCGGGCGTCACCTGCCCCGCCGCGTCGGCTTGCTGCGAGATTTCTTGTTCGACACGCTGACCGTCGTGTGCGGACGCAAGGAGCACTCCGGCGGCTGCTAGCGGTGTCAGTGGTCGGGCCAAACGCAACGCCCGATCTCTGACTGTGCGCCGGGCACGATCTGGCAACGACGTGTGAAACCGCGGCGAAGTCCGGCGGGCACACACGTTGCTCGTTCGGTCGACGTGCACAGAACCCTCGCTCTCCTCGCAGCGCTCCCCGCGTGCCTGTTCGCGGATAATGCACCGCCCGATCTCGACGACGATGACGGTGGCGGTGGTGGTGGCGGCAACACCGGTGGCGGCGATGACGACGACGACGAGCTCGGTCCGTGCGGCGAGCCACTGTGCTCTCCGCAGACGCCGGAGGGCGGCCTGTTGTTTCTCGGCGCGCAACCGGTGCTCGGCTCGTTCCCCGACCAGAGCAACGTCAACAATCACATCGCGGTCGGCGGCACCCACGAGGTCGATCTGCAGTTCAATAGCTCCAACACTCCGTTCACGCTGTCGTTCGAGGCGGTCTCGCTGGTCCCGTCGGTGCTCGGCATCGATGCGGTCGACGGCGCGCACGTCACGCTGCGCGGGCTGGGAGGCACGACGGATCTGCGCATCCTCGATCCGGACGGCTTGCCCTACGATCGCTATCCCTACGCCTCGTCGGAATTCGCGAGCGCCACCGCGGTTGCCGTCGACGAATGGCTGACGGCCTCGCAGTACGGCACTGCGGCGCCCGCGTTCGCGTTTGCACCCGGCCTTCGTCGCGTCGGCATCGCGTACCTCAACGCGAGCACGCCGAAGAATCGGCTCGTCGATACGTCGGCCACCATCACCCTCGCGGGAGCCACCCAGACCGCCTGGGATCGCGTCTCGCTCGCGGCCACCGTCGGCGTTCACACCGCGACTGTCACCGTCGGTGGCATCGAGACCACGGTCGACATCGAGGTCACGAACACCGCGGACTCGATCCAGTCGTTGCTCGTGCTGCCCGGCATCGCGTGCTTCGGCGCGTTCACCCACGGCGCCTTCATCTCCGGGCTGGCGTGGACGTACACGGCCGACGGCCAGCCGATCCAGGGCGACGGATTCTTCCTCGGGCCCAACTGTGTGAGCGCGCCGAGTCCGCAAGCTGGGGCGTTCACGGTCACCGCGACCGCGGGCGGCAAGTCGTTGACGGTGACGACGCCCGCGCAGTAGCTACAGCTTGAGCTTCTCGACGTACGCCGCGGACTCGGTCATCAGCTTCATCGCCGCCATCGCGGCGTCGTGATCCTGCTTGCGGATCGCGGCCACCATCTCGACGAAGGCGCGTTCTCGGGTCTCGACATAGGCTCGCAAGTTGTCGATGTAGCCCGGCGGCGCATAGTCGACCTTCCACGCCAGGACCTTGCCCTCGCGCCAGGTCGGCAGGATCTCCTTCTCGATGACATCCGCGATCGCCTCGTCGGTGGCACCCGACTTGGCCATGCCGTCGAAGCGTTCGAGCGCCTTCATCTGCAGCGCGACGAACTCGTTGTAGCGCTCGCGCGACGAGCCGATCAGCATGTCAGCCGGTGGCGTTGGAACGACGTGCGCGGCCCCGATGACGCACGCGGCGGCGACGAACACGGCGGCGATCCGCACACGCTGATGTCCGGGTGGAGACAGGATCAAACCGGCCGCGAACCCGGCGAACAAGCCGCCGACGTGCGCGCGCATGTCGATCGCCGACGAGCTCATCCCGAACCAGATGTTGAACGCGAGGAACACCAGCAGGCCGCGCGCCTGCGTGCCGAGCGTCTCCTTGTCGAAGCGAGAGCGATGGAGGAACAGGAACGCCGCCCATGCGCCGAACACCCCGAAGATCGCACCCGACGCACCGGCCGACACCGCCTTGCCCGGCAGTGCGCTGGCGAGGCTCCCGGCGACGCCCGAGAACAGATACAGCGCGACGAACCCGAGCCGTCCGTACATCCGCTCGACGTGGCGGCCACCGTCGATCAGCCCGACCATGTTCATGACCAGGTGAAGCAACCCGACGTGGAGAAACATCGACGTCACCAGCCGCCACGATTGGCCGCCGAGCGTGACCGGCCCGTAGTTCCCGCCAAGATCGAACATGATGTCGGTGGTTGGCGTGATCGGATCTGCGCCGGCCGCGATCGACGCGCCGAACGCGATGACGTTGGCGGCGGCGAGCACGATCGTGACGACCGGCAGCGACGGCTTGGTCGTCCGTGGATCCATTGCCGAACCCTAGCTCGTTACCGCACGAGCTGCGCGTCGATCGCGACCGGCTTGTCGGCCAGCTCGAGCTTCTTCGAGAACCGCTGGTACCCCGCTCGCTCGACGATCACCGTGTGCTCGCCGAGCGGCAGCTCGAGGGCCAGCGGCGTCAGCCCCCGGCGCACGCCGTCGATGTAGACCGTGGCACCTGCCGGCGTCGAGCTGACCCGGATCTCCGCCGCCGGCACCAGCACGGCGGCGATCTTGACGGCCTTGCCGGCCACGACCGCGAGCTTGCTCTCGAACGTCATCCGGCCGGGCAGCTTGACCTGGATCCAGTGATCGCCCG
>JACCYD010000773.1 GCA_013696695.1 Deltaproteobacteria bacterium
GCGGCTGTGCACGCACCGCGAACAACGAGGTCCACTGCTGGGGCGACCGCACGCGCCGCAACCAGCCGCAGTCGATCAACGCGCCGCCGCCTCCGAAGACGATCGTGCTCGGGCGCGACGTCTCGCAACTCGACGCCAACGGCCCGATGCTCTGCATGCTGCGTCGCGGGGAAGTCGATTGCAGTGGCGGCGACGTCCAGATCTGGATCGACGACGGCGTCCGCGGTGGCACACCGGTGGTGTCGCTCAAGGACGCGTCGTTCGTACAGGTCGTGGTCGGCTGGGCGCATGCGTGCGGTCGCCGCCGGAACGGCACCATCGGGTGCTGGGGCTACAACCACGGTGGACAGCTCGGCAGCGGGCCACCACTCGACGACAAGCCGCGCGAGACCGTCGTGCCCGTCAAGCTCGCCTCGGCGATCGATGTCGCCGCACGCGAGAACACCACGTGCGCGGTGCTGCGCAACGGCACCGTGTCGTGCTGGGGCACCAACCGTGACGGTCAGGTCGGCAACGGCACGTTCGGCAACGTCTACACCGTCGGCGCGCCGGTCGAAGCGCCGTAGCCGATGGCACGAGCTGCCGCTCGCCTGCGGCGTACGACGACGGACCGATCGCGATCGCGAGCTTCGCACCGACCGCCCCTCGACACCGAGTTGCAGTCGCTTGCGCGTCGAGCTGGCCTCGTCGCGGTAGTTGCGGCAGGTCGAGGTAGTTGCGGCAGGGTCAAACGTGTCAGTCGTCCGGGCGCCAGGCAGGGTCGCCATCGAGGCGGAACCGCCAGAACCCCGGCAACTGGACCTCGTCGCCGACGCGCAGCGCCGTCCACTCGTCGGCGTCGCGAACCAGCCAGGCCGAGCTGGCCGGGTTGTCGTCGTGCCCGGTTTGGCGTTGCTGCGGAACGAGTAACCGGGTCGGCGAGCCGTGGCGGATCACCAGCGTCCCGTTGGTCGATGCCATGTCGGCGATCTCGATCACCCCGGCGAGATTGCGAACGCGTGCATGCCAGCGCGCGATCCGACCGCTCGGCGTCGACAGTCGATCGGGTCGCTGCGGATGCTCGCCAAACGACATCGCGCGGCCGATGATCAGCGGCTCCTCGGGGATCGTGCGGATCATCCCGAAGTCCCCGCGACACGTCCCGATCACGACCAGGCGCGGCTGCCCGCTCGTGCGCGCCGCAGAATCCTCCGAGATCACCCACGCGATCGCGCCCGCGAGCCACCGGCCGCCGAGCACGAACGCATCGGCGCGCGTTCCGAGCACGCTGCGATCGGACTCGTCGTCGTCGAGGTACGGCGCGCGCGTATGGACCGCCGCGATACACCGCACGCCGAGCTGGGTCGTGAAGCCGGCGCTATCGTGCGTCAGCATGACGATGGCAACCTCGCAGTCGGCGAGCTCGCTGATCTGGTGCCCTGCTGCGAGGGCAGCATCGCGCAGGTCGACTCGCCTCGCTTCCTCCGACGCCAGTCGCTCGTGATCGTCCGGTGCGCGGACCGAATCGTCCGGACCGCGGACGATCGCGATCCTCACTCGAGGACGCCGCTCTCGGCGAGCTTTCCGATCTCGCGGAACTCGGCCTTGATGGCGCGTTCGAGGTGATCGTTGGTCAGCGATCCGCCCTCCTCTGCGGCGATGAACGCCGCGCGAAGTGCGCAGTTGCGGATATAGCCACCCGACAACCGATAGCGCCGCGCGATGTCCGCGAGATCGAAGTCGCCGCTGACCGGCACCTCTGGCGGCATGTGCGCGCGCCACATCTTCTCGCGCTGATCCTCGTCGGGAAACGGGAACGTCAGACGCAGCGACAACCGCCGCTTGAACGCGCTGTCGATCGACGTACCGAAGTTCGTCGTCAGGATCGCGATGCCTTCGAACGTGTCGAAGCGCTGCAACAGGTAGTTGACCTCGAGGTTCGCGTAGCGATCGACCGACGTCTTGACCTCGGTGCGCTTGGCGAACAGCGAGTCGGCCTCGTCGAACAGGATGATCGCGTTGCCATCCTCGGCCGCGTCGAACAGCTTCGCGAGGTTCTGCTCGGTCTCGCCGATCCACTTCGACATCACGCGCGACAGATCGACGCGATACAGATCCATCCCGAGCTCGTTCGCGATCGCGCTCGCCACCAGCGTCTTGCCGGTACCGGGGCCGCCGGAGAACAACGCGGTGACACCGCGGGCGGTCGACAGCACGCGATCGAATCCCCACAGGTCGTACACCGTGCGGCGATGGCGAATGCGCGCGATCAGCTCGGTGAGGCTGTCGAGGATGTCGGGCGGCAGGATCACCTGCGCCCAGCTGGCGAGGCGCTGCACGCGATTGGCGGTGGTGCCGAGCCGGCTCTCGAGATGTTGGCGGACCGCGACGTCGAGGCGGCCCCCGGCGTCGTCAGGGTTGCCCTGGCCATTCGCCTGGTGCCGCGCGGTCTCGCGGTCGGCCTCGACCACCTCGGCGCACACCTTCTGGATCACGCCGGCGCCGACCGAATATCGATCGGCCAGCTCGGTGATGTCGCCGACGTGGAGGCCGGTCGACGCCAGGCTGCCCTGCCACGCGGCCATCCGCTCGGTGAGAGACATCGTCGGCACGTCGACCATCACGTGACCCGGATCGAGCGGCGGCTGCGCATCCCAGCTGAGGCGCACTGCCAGCGGACCGGGATGACGGCGGAGCACCTCGCGGACTTGCTCGCGCGCGATGATGTCGTCGGAAGCGATCAGGTCGAGGCCATCGATGCACGGCAGCAGGCCGGAGACGTGTGCTCGCTCGAGAGCGATGCGCAACCCTTCCGTGCGCTGGGCGGGCTCGCGGATCATCATCGACGCATCGATCACGCCGAGCTCCTGGCGCGCTGACGCGGCGATCGCAGCGAGCAACGTGTGGCGACCGGAGCCGACGCGGCCACGTGCCGCGATCCGCAGCGGTGCCTTGGTGCGTTCGAGGTCGCGCACCAGCTTGTCTTTGACGGCGCTGCGAATGCGGATGTCGGCGAGCGAGCGCGTGCCGGCGAGCGGCCGTACGATCGGCGCGAGCTCGGAGACCGGCGAGCCACCGCGCAGCAGCTTGAGCACGACCTTGTCGACGCCGAGCGGGTGGAACGGCCGGCCGACGCCCATGCCGACGCGCACCAGGCCGAAGCGCACGAGCGGCCCATCGGGATCGAGCGCCGCTGCGACCTCGTACGGCGTGGCGCGCTCCGCGAGGATCGTGACCACGAGCTGCTCGTCGCACAGCGCCCGAGCCTCGTCGTTGGCGAGCACGCCGTAGAGCCGCGCGAGCTCGCCCC
>JACCYD010000778.1 GCA_013696695.1 Deltaproteobacteria bacterium
GCCTGCTGCCGGCGCTGCTCGCCGACGTGGCGAAGGGGATCGCGTGGCCGAAGTCCCAGCGCTGGGGCTGGAACGAGATCACGTTCGTGCGGCCGGTGCAGTGGCTCGTCGCGCTGTTCGGCGGCGAGGTCGTGCCGTTCACCTGGGCGCGCCTCACGTCGGGCCGCACCAGCCGCGGTCATCGCTTCCTGTCGCCGGGTGGTGTCGAGATTTCGACCCCCGACGCGTATGTCGAGGCGCTGCGCGCGGCGCACGTCGTCGTCGACCCCGAGGCGCGCAAGGTGCTGGTGCGCGCCGAGCTCGTGAAGCTCGAGACCGCCACCGGCTGCAAGGTTCGCGAGGATCAGGCGCTGCTCGACGAGGTGATCCATCTCGGCGAGTACCCGGTCGGGGTCTCGGGTCAGTTCGATCCATCGTTCCTCGAGGTGCCCGAAGAGATCATCGTGCTGTCGATGCGCACGCATCAGCGGTACTTCGCGATGGAGGACTCCTCGGGCAAGCTCGCGAACCGGTTCGCCACGATGATGGCGACGATCGTCAAGGACGACACCGTCGTGGCGAAGGGCAACGAGAAGGTGCTCGCGGCGCGGCTGTCCGATGCGAAGTTCTTCTTCGCGCAGGATCGCCAGGCGTCGTTCGAGGCGTGGAACGACAGCAACGAGCGCGTCGTCTTCCAGGCCAAGCTCGGCGACGGCGCGAAGACCACGGGTCACAAGACGCGCCGCATCGAGGCGGTCGCCACCCAGATCGCCAATCACCTCGACCTGCCCGATGCGAATCACGTCCGGACGGCCGCCCTGAACTGCAAGGCGGACCTGCGGTCGAGCGCCGTCAACGAGTTCCCCGAGCTTCAGGGCACGATGGGGCGTCACTACGCGATCCATTTCGGTTACGACCCCGCGGTCGCCACGGCGATCGAGGAACACTGGTGGCCGAAGGGGCAGGGCGGTGCGTTGCCATCCACCGACGTCGGTGCGGTGATCGCGATCGCCGATCGCATGGACACCATCGTCGGCTGCTTCGCGGTCGGCCTCGAGCCGAGTGGTTCCAACGATCCGCTAGGCCTGCGCCGCGCCGCGATCGGCATCTGGCAGATCCTCCTCGCCCGCGGCACCGATGCGAAGTGGGCGAAGCTGTGGCGCGTCGCGTTCGATGCCTCGCGCGAGGCGCTCGCATTCTACGGCGTGCGCCTTCGCACCGAAGGTCCACTGATCGAGTTCTTCCTCCAGCGACTCCGCGGCATCCTCGTCGATCAGGGCATCCCGGCGGCCGATGCCGATGCCGCGCTCGCGCAGCAGTTCGACGATCCGGTCGACGTGCTCGCGCGTGCTCGCGCCCTCGCTCGGGTGCCGGCGCCGGCGCGCAAGGTGTTCAAGCGCGTCGCCAACATCCTCGATGACGCGAAGGTGAAGGAGATCGCACCGGCGGCCTCGATCGATCCGTCGCTGTTCGCAACCGATCGCACCGTCGAGCAGGATCTCTACGCCGCGATCACCTGCGCGCAAGCGCGCGAGGTCGAGCCGCGCCGCACGCGTGATTACGCGGCGGTGTTCGACTCGCTGGTGCAGCTCCAGCCCGCCGTCGATGCGTTCTTCGACAAGGGCGGTGTGATGGTGATGGACCCCGACGCGAAGCTGCGCGCGAACCGTCTCGCGCTGCTGCACTGGCTGATCACGCCGTATCTGTCGATCGCCGACTTCCGCGTCGCGACGCCATGAGCTGCACGCCGGGCGCCCTCAGCTCCTGCGGGATGTGGGAGCTCCGCCGTGTCGAGCACGGTACGCCGATGAACCTGTCGACCGGCTACGGCAACGAGAGCTGGAGCTACGAGCTGATCGAGCGCGCGACCGGCACGGTCGTCAGGTCGTGGAATGGCCGCGCCATCAGCTCGCCGTGGGACGCTTCCTCGTCGGGCGTCTCGCGAGTCAGCTGGGAGGGCGACGTGCTGCTGATCGAATACTGCCCCGAGCATCTCCATGCGGAGAGCGTCGTGGAGCGCGTGTCGCCGGCCACGCTGATGCCCGGCTACTCGGCGATCGACACGTAGTAGCGCCGTCGTCGCTTCCTCACGGTGATCCGCCCGCGTTGTCGCGACAGCGCGACGTAGGCGCGCAGGACCGCTGACTTCAACGTCCACCAACCACGCGAAATCGTGTAAGGCACATAACTGGAAAAAGCGATGGTGAACCAAGGAGCCTAGCCAATGTTTGTACGTAAGATCGCGGTCGCACTTCTCTTCACCAGCGCTTGTACCGCCGGATCGGACGCCACGCTGACCCAGGGCTACTGGAAGAACCATGCAGAAGCGTGGGACGTCCACGACCCTGACGCTCGGCAGCGTGAGCTACATACACGCAGGACCAGCTGCTCGCGATCTTGCGCACCCCGGTCAAGGGAAACGGCCTGGTGTCGCTGGCGCACCAGCTGATCGCTGCGAAGCTCAACCTCGCCAACGGCGCGGACGACACCAGCATCGCCGACGAGATCGCCGCCGCGGATGCCTTGATCGGTTCGCGCGTGGTGCCGCCCGCCGGCAACGGCTACCTGTCGACGAGCTCGACCAGCAGCCTGATCGGCGCGCTCGACGGCTTCAACAACAGCGAAGGCAACACCTGCGCGGCGCCGGAACCGTCCTGCGGCGACGGCAACAACGACGACGGCGAGGACTGCGACGACGGCAACAC
>JACCYD010000779.1 GCA_013696695.1 Deltaproteobacteria bacterium
AGATCACCGGGAAGTCGAGCTGCTTGTCCGTCGCACCGAGCGACATGAACAGCTCGAACACCTGGTCCATGACCTCGTGCGGGTCGACGCCCGGGCGATCGATCTTGTTGACGACGACGATCGGCGACAGCCCCATCTCGAACGCCTTCTGCGTCACGAACCGGGTCTGCGGCATCGCGCCCTCGTAGGCATCGACCAGCAGCAGCACGCAATCGACCATGCCGAGCACGCGCTCGACCTCACCGCCGAAGTCGGCGTGACCCGGCGTATCGACGATGTTGATCCGCGTGCCCTTCCAGGTCACTGCCGTGCACTTCGACAGGATCGTGATGCCGCGTTCTCGCTCGAGGTCGTTGGAATCCATCGCGCGTTCGGCGACGACCTCACCCGTGCGGAAGGTTCCGGCCTGCTTGAGCAGCCCGTCGACCAACGTGGTCTTACCGTGGTCGACGTGCGCGATGATCGCCACGTTTCGAATCGACGTCATGAACCCGCCGCTTGTAGTAGGTGACACGCCACCAAGCCCCGAATCTCTGGTTCCGCTTCCGGCGCTGCGAGCAGCGACGCGAGCACGATGTCGTCGGTGTTGGTCACGACAACACTTTCCGGCGTAGCCGGGCTTCCAGGTGCCGGCTCCTTGCCGAGGTTCCGGATCTCCACGCGCGAGGGCGTGCCCTTGACCGCGGTCGCGCGGCGGAGCACGCGGCCCGGACCGTTCGCGATCGTCCCGGTTTCGGTGACCTTGACCAGCGGCAGGCCCTGCGAATCGAACAGTTGATTTGCGTGAATGCGAGCGACGGGTTGGTCGTTCTTCTTGAACGTGGTGCCGTTGGAAGCAGTCTCGGCTGTCCATCGCGTGTCGCCGACCGTTGCGAGCAGCGGTGGGCCGCCGACGATCAGCTCGATCCCTGCCACGGTCGCACGGCACGGGTGGCCGGGAGCGACGCGCGCGATCGACTTGCCCTCAGCCATCACTTCGATCGCGGGGCGACCTAGATCCTGCACGGTGGACGGGTCGCCCTGGCAGCTCGCACAGGCCAACAGGCCGAGCGCTTTAAGAGGGCGATACTGCATGGGCGGCGGTTCATATCAGCTCCGCTCCCGCGCAGCAATGGTGGTCACCTGTTCGTGCGGTCGATCTTCGCGAAAACGCTTTGGATGTGCTACTTCGGCGAGGTGCGCATGAGGGCGCTGGCCGTGGTCCTGGTGGTCGCCTGCGGCGGCAGGGGCGGGGATGTGCCCCCGCCAGCGAAAAAGGACGGCGGCGTCCCTGACGCGCCGGTGCTCGATATCCAGGCGCGAACGCTCGGGATGCCGGACCTCGGCTCCTATATGTGGCGCAAGCGCGGCGGGCACCCGGCGTTCCGCATCGCCCGCACGGCCGAGGCCAAGAACGCCTGGGCCGATGTCGTGACCACCTGCAAGCAGGCATTGACCGCCGACCCGGGCCACCTCGAAGCCGCGTGGTTGCTGGCAGCGGGCCTCGGCAAGCTCGGCAAGACGGACGAGCTACTCGCGCCGCTCCACCTCGCGGTCGCGGGCGATTTGGGGAAGTGGGGGCACGCCTCCCTCGAGCTGCCCGAGCTGCAGGCGTTCTTGAAGACACCACACGGTCAAGCCTGGCAGCGTCGCATCGAGACCGATCGCGTCGCGTACATCGCCGCGCTCGCGCGTTCGGTGATCGTGGCGTCGGCCGGTGATCTCTACGCGTTCGATCCAGAAGCGAAGCGCTGGTATCGGGTGACGCGAACGTTCGGCGCTGTCGTCGGTGCGTTACGCGTCGAGCCGACGAAGATCGCGTACGTCACCAGGCAGCGCTCCGCGCAGCGACGTTCGGGAGATGATCGAGGCAAGGCGACGCTCGCGATCGGCATCGTCGATCTCGCGCGCGGCAAGACCAGCCGTCCGATCGAGCTCGGCACCAAGGGACCGGTCATCGTCACGTATTCGGCAAAAACCGATCCGGGCATCTGGATCGGCAACGGCACCGGCTGGAAGCGGCTCGACGACAACTACAACCTCGTCTCTCTGTCAGCCCCGCCGAAAACTCGTCCGCCCGGGCCATGGCTCGAGGTCAAGAACCGCACCGCGCGGGTGCGTGCGCTGCCCGTTGCCGGGGTCACCGCGGACTGGGACGACAAGGGCCTCGCGAGCGCGATCCGGATCGGGAAGTCGAACCGGGTCGTCAGCGTGCCGGCGCCCGGCTTGATCGATGGCAATACCGCGGCGTGGTCGCCCGATCGATCCCGCATCGCATTCGTCGCGCAGCTCGACGACACGTGTGCACCGAATGCGGTCAATGCGGCGGCGTTCGTGGCCGATGCGACGACCGGCACGATCACCGAGATCGAGCGCGCGGAGAGCATGGCAATCGAATGGATCAGCGATCGAAAGCTGATGATCGATAAGGGCGGCGGCGTGATGGTGTTCGATCTCGATGGCGCACCGCCAGCTCCACTCGAAGGAGCCGATGGTCTGCTCCACCCCCGCCGGCGGCCGACGTGTACGCCCATCCCCCCGGAGGATGTGCCGCAAGAGCCTGATCCCGCGGATGGCAGCGGTGAACCGTCCACCGACGCGATGGTCGAACCACCAGGGTAATGTCGAACGTCTGACAGGGTTTGCACGGAATTTCGGGGACTTGCCGCGTGGCACAACCGGTGCTCCTTACTGGTTCCGTGACGAAGACGCGACAGATGGTCGTAGCCGGTATGAGCGGCGTGATGGGCACCGCCGCTGATGTGGTGGTGCTGATGCTGCTCGTACAGCTCGCGGTGGCCATCCCGGTCGCGGCGTTCCTCGGCTCGGCGGCGGGTGCCTTCGTCTGCTTCGGCATGAACAAGTACGTCGCGTTCCGTGACCGCTCGCCGATCACGTTCGAGCAAGTCGGGCGCTTCGCGTTCGTGGCGCTGACCACGGCGATCGCGATGGCCGTGATGATGAAGCTCGTCGCCGTCGAGCTCGGCGTGCCGGTGTTCCCCGCGAAGCTGCTGTGCGCCGCCATCGTGTTCTTCGCCTGGACGTATCCCGCCCAGCGCCGGCTCGTGTTCACGCGGCGATCTCGCCCACTGCACGCCGAGCCGTCGGCTGCTCAGTCACTCGCCTGATCGAAATCGTTTCCGGGTTTTCGTGTGGATCGCTTCGCGATCGAAAGGACTCGTCATGTTGTCTGCAACCGCGTTCGTGGATCTCTCGATCATCGTCCCCGCTTACAACGAGGAGAAGCGCCTTCCTCCCACGCTCGAGCGCCTGCACGCGTTCATGTCGACGCAGCCGTTGCGCTACGAGATCGTGGTCGTCGACGACGGTTCGAAGGACAACACGTGCGGCGTGGTCGAGGCGTCGATGTCGACGATCGCGAACCTTCGCCTCGTGCGGCAGGTCCCGAACAAGGGCAAGGGCGCGGCGGTGCGCCTCGGCATGCTCGAGGCACGCGGCCAGATTCGCGTGATGTGCGATGCCGATTGCTCGATGCCGCCGGAGCAGCTGCCGCTTCTGCTCGCGCCGATCATCGCGTGCAAGGCCGACATCGCGATCGGCTCGCGCTACGTCGACGGTGCGAAGACCGACGTCAAGCAGCCGTTCTATCGCGTGCTGTGGAGCCGGCTCGCGAACAAGGTGATCCAGCGCTCGCTGGTGCCGGGCATCAAGGACACCCAGTGCGGCTTCAAGGCGTTCACCGCCGAGTCGGCGCGCAATTTGTTCAGCGTCGCGAAGATCAATGGCTGGGCGTTCGACCTCGAGATCCTCGCGCTCGCGAAGCGCCGCGGCTTCGAGATCGCCGAGGTCGGCGTCGAGTGGAAAGATGATCGCGGCACGCGCATCAATCCGGTGCGCGACATGTTCAACGTGATCCGCGAGGCGCTCGCGATCCGTCGCAACTTCAAACGTGGCGTCTACGATCAGGCCCAGCTGCCCGCAGGCGAGCCGGTGCCGGCGCGCGCGGCCTGATCTAACGAACGATCGGCGGCGCGTACCACGACACCGGATACTCCTCGACGACGAAGTCGACGACGATCTGCGACGCGGCAGGGCGACCGGGCAGCTTGAACGTGTGGTTGCGCTTGACGGTGCCCCAGCGCCTCGCCCTCGACACGAAGTAGGTGCCACCACCTACGAAGTCGTCGACGCCGGCCGGCAGCGAAGCCGAGCTCTGGATCATGCCCTCGGTGACCGTGCCCGCCGGAGGCACGAAGGAGGACGCCACCCTGCCGGCACCGCCGACCGAGGTCAGCGCCTTCGCGGAGCCATCGGTCGAATCGGAGTCGTAGGCGTGGAGCTCGATCGCGAGCACGTCGCCGACGGCCTGGGAATCGGCGTAGACC
>JACCYD010000824.1 GCA_013696695.1 Deltaproteobacteria bacterium
CCGCCGAACCGCGGCCTGTCGATTCGCGGCCAGCCGAGCAGCGGTGCCTCCGGTGCGGCGCCCGCAGCAGCACCCTCGCCGGCAACTCCGCCCGCGCAAGGCGCCCCGTCAGCTCCGGCTCCGGGCGCACCGCAGCAGACCGACAAGCCCGAAGGCAGTGGCGACGACGCGTCGGCGCGCTTCAGCTTGCTGGAGCTCGACTGATGAGCGGACCGGCGGAGTCGAGCGCGAGAGGCGACCGATGAGCTCGGTCGCGCGTCGCTACTACGAACGCGGACGGGCCTCGCTTGCCAGCAACGATCTCGAGTCGGCGCAGGAGGCCCTGCGCGCAGCGATCGATCTCGCACCGCACTTCGGCAACGCGCGCGTCGCGTACGCGATCGCGCTCGCGAAGGCTGGCGATTCGCCACGCGCGGCCCAGGTGTTGCGCGTCGGGCTCGCGCACGCGTCGTCGCCGATCTCCGCAGCTGCGATGCACGCCACGCTCGGCGACGTACTCACGGTGGGCGGTGATTTCTTCGGTGCCGAGCAGGCGTTCCAGCACGCCGGTCAGACGCCCGGCTTCGAGGCACGCGTCGCAGCGGGGCTCGCACGCGTCTACGCGCGACTCGGTCGCTACAACGACATGGCCACGCAGCTCAAGCGCGCCGCGGCTATTGCGCGATAGGAATCGCGGGTACCAGGCGCGCGATCGAATCGCGGGTACCAGGTGCGCGATAGGAATCGCGGATACTCGATAGGAATCGCGGGTACCAGGCGCGAAGTAATCAGTCGCCGAGGAAGACGGGCCCGCGGCCGGCACCGGTCGAGTGACAGCCCTGCACGGCGCAGCTGCCGTAGCTCGGATCCAGCGCGCCCTCGATCATCGTGTTGACGTCGGGACACCCAGTGACGTCGGGGATCGACGGGAACGGCGTCGGCTTGCTCGCGAGGATGAAGAAGTTCCCTTCGTCGTCGGTGATCGCCTCGGCCGCGGTGGCGTCCGACGAGAGCGGTGTGAATCGCACCGTGACGCCGACGGCGGGCGTCACCTTGTCGGCTTTGAAGATCGTGCCGGCAGCGTGATAGGCGGGCGCGGCGGGACCGAGGTCACCGGCGAGGTGGCAGCCGCTCTCGATGCAGCTGCGGCTTGCATGACTGCCTTCGCCATCCTCGTGTTGATAGGCCGGCGACGCCGACTTCAGGTCGACGCAGTTGGGATCATCATCGCTGCCACACGAGGCGAGCACGACACCGACGAGCAAGGTCCACGGTCGCATCGTCACGATCATAACATCGTCGCCGGGCGGGCCCGGCAACTTGTCATGGCAACGACGTCAGTATCCGTGCATCTGCTGCGTGTACCCGTGAGCGGGCACCCACAGTGGATCTGCAAACGTCTGCGCGAGCACGACCGTGATGTTGTCCGTGCCACCGTTGTTGTTAGCGGCGCGGATCAGGTTCTCCGCGACCACCTCGAGCGGGTCGCCCGAGGTCATGATCTCGCGGATCATCCAGTCGTCGACGAGATCGTTGAGCCCGTCACAGCACAGTAGATACAGGTCGTTGTGCTCGGGCTGCATCGCGTTGTGCTCGATCTCGACGTTGGCATCGAGGCCGATCGCGCGAATGATCACGTTCGACGTCGCCGGGCCGAGGGTGCCGACCAGGTCGGGCCGGTCCTGATAGAGATTCCGCAGCGAGTGATCGCGGGTGAGTTGTTGCAGCTGGCCGTGACGCAGCAGGTATGCGCGCGAGTCGCCGCAGTGGCAGATGTGGACGAGGTTCTCCTCGAACCGCAGCCCGACGGCGGTCGTGCCCATGCCGTGGCACGTGTGATCCATCTGCGAGCGCTGATAGACGCCAGCGTTGGCTGCGCGCATCGCGGCGACCAGCGGGTCGGAGCCGGGCGCGGGTGGCGGCTCGCCGGTCTTGAGCGAGTGCACGATGGTGCGGATCGCGATGTCGGATGCCACCTGACCCGACGCGTGACCACCCATGCCGTCGCAAACGATGTAGACGCCGAGGAAGTCGTCGTAATACATCGCGTCTTCGTTTTGCGTTCGTTGCGCGCCGACATCGGTGCGGCCGACGGCACGCAACAGGAACCGCTCGACGGGGATCACACCCATCATCTGCGGCCCTCCTCACAGACGAACATCGTCTGCTGTACGAAGGCGCGGCGAGGAAGCTTCCTCCCCGCCACCCGCGACTCCTGTCGCGTCATCGATCTTCCTCCGGCTTCCACGTGCGGTTCGGCAGCGGTTGCTCGGCGAGCAGCGGGCCCCACGGTCGGCGGCGATCGCGGATCAACTGCGCCATCACGGCCCTCGCCTCGACGAGCGGAGTCCCGTCGAGCGGCGGCAGCGCCCAGCTGGTGCGCATCGCGGACCGAACCTCGGCGACGATGTCGAGCGTCTGGGCGGCAGCCATGTCGATGATCTCGAACGTCTTCTCGAAATCGATCTCGGGACGATGCAGATCGCGGAGGATCGCTTGCGGGGTGCAATCGCGGAGGTCGTCGCGCAGCGCCTCCGAGATCTCGACCTCGCGTGGATCCGCGATCGACGACTCGATCATCGCCAGATCGATGCGCGCGATCGAGGGGTCGATGGTCACCTCGAGGTTCGGCTGGAAGATGATCAAGTCGTCGCGCGGTTCGGATCGCCGTGCGAGCTCTGCGAGCAGCACTGGATCGACGGCGGCGAGCGCGCGAGCCTGACGCTCGCGCACCTCCGCATACTGAGGATCTTCGTTCTCGACCGTTTGAGAGATGCCGCGCGCAGCGAGCTCGTCGAACGACGGCAGGCCGAACCAGCGCTCGAGATCAGCGCGCGCCGCCGGATCGAGCTCGCTCTCGAGCACGTCCTTGGCTTTGCGATCGTCATCGTTCGGTGGCGCCATCGTCGTCAGAGCTGGAGGACCACTACGTAGGCGAGCGCGCCGATCGCGACGCCGATGAACAACGAGACGATCCAGAACAGCGTGGTCGCGCCTTGCTGGATCGCCCCGGTGGTCGTTGCGGGCTGGACCGCCTGGCCCGTCCGCGCCATCGACACGATGCCTTCGGTGGTCTGCAGCGCGACCGTCTTCTGCGGACCGCTCGCCGGGTGCATCATCCCGGGTGGCATGCCGGGTGGCTGCATCATGCCCGGCTGCATTCCGGGCGGCATGCCCGGTTGCTGCATGCCCATCGCCGCGAGGTTCGGCGGGGTCATGCCGGCGACGATCGTCTTCTGCATCGGCGACGATTGCTGAAATCCACCGGGTGCCTGCGCGAGGCCACTGGCCGCCTGCTGTTGCGGCGCACCCTGCGCGAACGGCGACATCTGCGCGACCATGGTCTTCTGCTGCGGCGACGCCTGCTGGTAGCCGCCCTGCGGCTGCTGTTGCTGCAGCGGCGGGCCCGAGGGGTTCATCCCGGGCGGCAAGCCACCTTGCATGCCCATGCCGCCAGGCGGCTGCATGTGCGCCGGCATGCCGCCGCCGGGATTCGGCGCGACCACGGTGCGTGGCATCCCACCGGCGCCGATCGACATGCCCCCGGCGGTGAGCTCGGCGAACACCTGCTGGCAGTGCTGCATCATCTCGCCCGACGACTGGTAGCGACGACCGGCGTCCTTCTCGAGCGCGCGACGAACGATCTGCTGCACCGAGTACGGAATCTGATCCGCCATCGGCGGCACCCCTGCGTGGAGGTGCATCTGGATCACCGTCATCGGGTTCTCGTCGTGGAACGGTACGGTGCCCGTCAACATCTCGAACGCGAGGATGCCAAGCGCGTAGAGATCGGAGCGCGCGTCGAGCGGCAGACCGCGGCCCTGCTCGGGCGACATGTACTGCGGCGTTCCAAACACGACGCCGGCCTGCGTCTTCAGGCGATCGCCTTCGAGCAGCTTCGCGACCGAGAAGTCGAGAAGCTTCACGAAATCGGGCGAGCCCGCCATGTTCAGCAGGAACACGTTATCGGGCTTGATGTCGCGGTGGATGATGCCGATCGAGTGCGCTTCGGCGAGCGACGCGCAGCACTGAATGAGCACCTTGACGACGCGCTGGGGAGCGAGCGGGCCCTTCGCGAGCGCGTCTCGCAACGACATCCCGTCGAGGAATTCCATCGTCATGAACAGACGTCCGTCGGAGGTCTGTCCGAAGTCGAACATCCGGATCGTGTTCGGATGCTGCAGGCGAGAGCACGCCTTGGCCTCGTTGTAGAAGCGCTGGACCCACGTCGGGTCGTTCGCCATCTGCGAGTTGAGCATCTTCAACGCGATGACGCGATCGATCGAGATCTGGCGCGCCTTGTAGACGACGCCCATGCCGCCTTCGCCGATCCGGACCTGGATCTCGTAGCGGCCGTCGATGACTTTGCCGACGAAGGGATCGTTATTCACGGAGGCGAAAACCTGATGTTCTTGTTCTGCTCGACCTGATCCGCCGTGAGCCGCACCTTGACGACGGTGACCGCCTTGTCGATGCGAATGATCTGAACGTCACCGCCGGGCACGGCCGCATCGTTGATGTCGGAGCCGCGGAGGACCTTGCCGGTCCAGCCCTTCTTGATGCCCTGGTCGCTGCCGACGCCGACCTGCACGATGACATCGGAGCCTTGCACCGTCTTGCCGATCACGCGACCCATCACCGGCTGCGCCTTGACCCGGCAGTTCGGGTTCGCGTCGTCGGGGTTGTTCTTGTCGGGGCATGGCGGCCAGTCCTTCGGCTTGCACGCCTTGATGCGCTCGTCGGGTTGACCACGCGGGCACGGCATCGTCGCCCAGCACGAGGGTTCGTCGACAGTGGGTGGCGTCGGGCACTTGCCCTTGCACGCCGGCCAGCCAGGAGGCGCGCCGGCCGAGGGACAGATCATCTTGCAGGCCGCAACCTTGGGATCGAACGTGAACTCGTCGCAGCCCTGCTCGATCGCGGGAACATCGGCGAGCTTCGGCGGATCGTTGATCGCGAGCTTGAGCGGATCGAACGCGAGCGTGCCGGCCTGCTCCTCGAAGTTGACCGCCAGCTTGTACTTGCCGGCATCGCCACGACCGACGGCGTAGACGCGAACGAAGTACTTGCCCTTCGCGGCGGTGATCGTGCCGACCTTCTGGCGACCGGCGCTGCGCGCCTTCTTCTTCGTCGACTTCTTCGAGCCACCGACCTGCGTGTTCCACTCGTCGAACACGTCGAACGCGAGCTGCAGACCCGGACGCGGAGTGGTCCACGTCAGCTTGATATCGAGCTTGCCGCGCTTGCCCTCGGGGAGCTCGACGAGCTTCCAGTCGACGCGATCGCCGCCGGGATACGTGACGATGCCGGAGGTCTTGGCCTCACCGTTCTCGAGCGTCATCGTCTTCGCGCCCTTGATCTTGCCGTCCGGTGTCGACGCCTTGTCCTGGGGGACGTTGTGAGCGCAGCCGATCAACAGAGCCATGGCGATGAGAAGGCCTGCGGCCCTCACCGATTTCCCGAACATCATTGAAGTGTTACCGAGAACTCGGGGCGATTCAAGCGGCTAGCGCCGTAAGCGCCGGGCGATCTCAGGGGACGAGCGTGACGGTGGTGCCGGCGCTCTTGATCTGATCGGGCGTCGCGGCGACGACGGCCGCACAGGTGTTCTCGTTGCACTCGATCGGGAACAGCCCGTTGATCCCGTTGAGCTTCGCCTTCATTCCGCTGGTGGCGCCGGTCAGGGTGCCGCGACCGAGGATGATGCGGGTGCCGTTGCCGGAGACGCTGACGCCGACAATGCGGGCGTTGAGCACGGTGGCCGGCTTCTTCTCGTCGGGCTTCTTGGGCTGCGTCGGGGGGCGGCCTCGGATCACCACGGTCGGTGTGGTGGGCCGGTACCCCCGCGGGGTGTCGTCGTCGAGCGGCACCATCGGCAGGGCGTCGATGAACGCGACTTGCGCCGGGAAGTCGCTCGCCTTTTCGGCGCCCTTGGTCGGCTTGAACGTGGCCTTGAGGTTGTAATCGCCGCTGTCCAGCCGACCCTGCAGGTAGAGATGGACGTAGTACTTGCCGGGCTCGATATCGAACAGCGTCTTGTTCTTCGTCAGCTCGCCGGCGTCTTCCTCTTCCTTGTCGGACTTGCCGATCACCCGGAAGCCAGGATCGAGGATCTCGAGGGCGAGGTCGAAGTCCTCATTCGTTTCATCGCCGGGGGGCGTGATCTCGAGCCGCACGGTCAGCTCGCCGTGGCTCGGCACCTGGACGAAGTACCAGCGCGCGCGAACCATCGCTCCGTAGTTGAGCGTGCCGTCGGCTTTGCCTTCACTCTTGTCGTCGAGCTTGATCTGCTTCGCGTTCTTCCACGGCTTGACCTTGTCGCTCTTGTAGCCGGAGTGCAGTGGCACTTTGGTTCCGCCGCAGGCAAGCAGGCACACCGCTAGGACGATCCACCGCATGCCGTGAACACTAGCATGGGGTTGCCAGCGCTCGGCGCCGGTGGCATCTGGGCAGGGTGAAGCGGCTCGTCACGTGTGTTGTGCTGGTCGCGTGCAGTAGCCCGGTCCCGTCAACTTCCACGGACGGGCCCGCGCTGTTCGCCGCGTACTGCGCGCAATGTCACGGACCCACCGGTCAACCGTCGGCGCAGATGATCGCGCGACTGAACGTCAAGGACCTCACCAGCCCGGCCTTGCGTCCGAAGCTGACGCCGGCGTTTGTCGAGGCACAGATCCGCAACGGTTCGCAGAATGGGCTGATGCCGCCGTTCGCGACCCAGATCCACGAGGCGCAGATCACCGCGATCGCAGCGTGGGTGGCGAGTCCGCGGTTCGTCGCGCCGAAGTGATCTCGTCGAGCGTCGCCGGATGGGTCTCGATCAGCGCCGCAGCATCGAGCGCTGCGCGCGCGGCGTCGCTCGCGAGCTGACCGAGCGCCCACGCGGCGTGGCTGCGCACGATCGGCTCGCGATGGGCGAGTAGCTCGACGAGCGCGGTGACCGCTTCGGCGGAGCCGGTGTTGCCGAGCGCGATGGCGACGTTGCGGAGCAGTACCTCGCGCGGCACGCGGCGAAGCGCGGTGCGCCGCACCAGCTGGCGCATCTGGTTGGTGCCGAGGCGGGCGAGCGCGATCAGATCGGGCAGCGCGTGCTCGGTCGATCGCGCCCGGAGCAACGCGTCGGGCGGTTCTCCCGCGCCGGCATTGAATGGACAGACCTCCTGGCAGACATCGCAGCCGAACACCCAGGTGCCGATCGCGGCGCGGAGCTCGCGCGGGATCACCCCGTGATGTTCGATCGTCAGATACGAGATGCAGCGACGCGCGTCGAGCATGTACGCGTCGGTGAACGCTTGCGTGGGGCACGCATCGAGGCACGCGCGGCAGGCCCCGCACCTCGGCTTGGGGGGGGCCTCCGGAGCCGTGATCGCGAGCTCGGCATCGACGAGCAATTCGCCGAGCACGACGTAGGAGCCGACGCCGGGCGCGATCAGCATGGTGTTCTTGGCGATGAAGCCGATGCCTCCACGTTCGCCGAGCTCGCGCTCGAGGACCGGTGCCGAGTCGACACACGGGCGAGACGCGACGGGAGCTCCGAGCTCGCGTGCGAGGCGATCCGCCAGCAGCACGAGCTTGTCGCGCATCACGAGGTGGTAGTCCTCACCACGGGCATAGCGCGCGATCTTGCCGCGCAACAGGCGATCCGCCGGCACCGGATCGGTGCGGTCGTATGCCAGCGCGACGACGACGAGCGAGCGCGCCGTCGCGAGGAGCGAGCGCAGATCGCCACGCTGTGCGACGTGCTCTGGCGATGCGAGGTAGTGCATCTCGCCGGCGTTGCCCGCGGCGAGCCAGCTCTCGTACAGCGTGTGGCGGCGCGGCGCCTCGATCGGCACGACGGCGGCGCGCGCGAAGCCGAGCTCGCGCGCTATGGCGACGAGATCGATCGACACGCGATCACCGCGAGCCTTCACGGTCGTCATCGGGCTCGACGCCCGCGAACTGGACGGCGT
>JACCYD010000870.1 GCA_013696695.1 Deltaproteobacteria bacterium
TGCAGACGGTGGATCCAGCGCCGCGCGAGTTCACCGCGCGGATCGCGGCGAAGGGCAAGACGCCGGTGAACGCGGGGAGCAATCGTCCGCCAACGCAGGGCAGTGGCGGGATCAACACGTGGGACCGGTTCAACGGTAGCCAGCGCGACGATCCGAATCGTTAGGTGATTCGCTTCAGGCTGACCGAGCAGTCGGCGCCTGGCACCAGGTGCGCACCGAACACGAACACCAGCGGTTCGCCGGGAGCCGCCCAGCGGTTCTCGACGACGAACTTCTCGGCACGCTCCGCGAGCTCGGTGGCGGACGCCCCGGTGGTCATCGCGAACGGATGCACGCCCCAGTACAAGGCGAGCCGGCGCAACGTCGCGTGCTCGCGCGTGAACGCGATGATCGGCGCTCGCGGCCGCTCGTCGGAGAGCAGGCGTGCGGTGGCACCTGAATCGGTGAACGCGAGGATCGCGGCGGCGCCGGTCTCGCGGGCGGCGCGCGCGGCGATGCGCGCGTTGACGCGGGCGAAACAATCGTGATCGGCGGGGTTTGGCGCGGGATGGATCTCGCGATCGAACGGGTAGAGCGTTCGCTCGGTGACCTCGGCGATCGAGGCCATGCGGCGCACGGTCTCGACCGGGTGCTTGCCGACGGCCGTCTCGCCGGAGAGCATGACGACGTCGGTGCCGTCGAGGATCGCGTTCGCCACGTCGGTGACCTCGGCGCGCGTGGGGAGCGGGTTGTCGGTCATCGACTCGAGCATCTGCGTGGCAGTGACCACCAGCTTGCCCTGCTGGTTGGCGCGCGAAATGATCCGCTTCTGGTGCGCGGGGATCATCTCGAGTGAGGATTCGATCGCGAGATCGCCGCGCGCGACCATCACGCCATCGGCGATCGCGACGATCTCGTCGATCGCATCGACCGCCTGCGGCTTTTCGATCTTCGCGATGATCGGAACGACGCGTCCGCGATCGACCATCACGCGGCGCAGATCCTCGACGTCCGACGGGCGCCGTACGAACGACAGCGCGACGTAATCGACGCCGAGCTTGAGCCCGAACTCGACGTCGATCCGATCCTTGTCGGTCATCGCCGCAGCGGTGAGCGTGGCGCCCGGAACGCTGAGGCCCTTGTTCGAGACCAGCAGGCCACCATCGGTGACCTCGGTCATCACGTCCTGGCCGTCGACGCCGCGCACGATGACGGCGACGCGGCCCTCGTCGAGTAGGATCTTCATGCCGATCTCGACGTCGCTCGCGAGCAGCTCGTAATCGGTGGGCACGACGTTCTCGCCGGCCTTGCCGATGATCTTTCGCGTCGTGATCACGAGCTTCGAGCCGGTCTCGACCTTGATCTCGCCGTCGATCTTGCCGAGGCGGATCTTCGGGCCTTGCAGATCCTGGAGCACGGCGACCTCGCGGCCCTGGCGCGCCGACGCTTCGCGCACGCGCTGGTAGGTCTCGGCGTGGGCCTCGTGCGTGCCGTGCGAGAAGTTGAGTCGCACGGCATCGAGGCCGGCGGCGATCAGCGCGTCGAGGACGGCGGGTTCGCGCGAGGCCGGGCCGAGGGTCGCGAGGATCTTGGTTCGACGCTTCACGCGCGCATCCTCGCACGCGGCTCTGGCTGTCCCAAGGGACTCCCTCGGGGTAAGTGATTCCCGTCCTTGCGCTGCGGACGGGAATCGATCTTTCGCATCGGTCGTGTTGGAATGGCCGTCGGGTGAACAAAGCGATCGCGTTGTCGATCCTGGTCTCGAGCGCGCCGGCGGCGGCCGACGTCGAGCTCGATCCATGTGCGTGCAGCCCGAACAAGCCGGGCTTTCATCGCGCCGATGCACTCAGCGGTGATTGGGGCGGCCTGCGCTCCGATCTGTTCGAGGACGGCATCAAGGTCACCGCCGCGTACGCACCGGAGGTGTTCGCAGCGCCGGGCCAAGACGACGAGCGCATCGTCAACGCGGGCCTCGCCTCGCTCGCGATCGACTTCGAGCTCGACAAGCTGATCGACGACAACCTCGGCGCGATCCGGATCTCGGCGTTCGGCATTCACGGCAAGGGCCTCCAGCTGATGGACATCTACGGGACGTCGAACAACGTCGCCACCGAGGATGTGCGGTTGTTCGAAGCCTACGTCGATCAACCGATCGGTCCGTTCGCGATCCGCGCGGGTCTGCTGTCGGCCGATCAGGAATTCATCATCGCGGAGCACTCGACGGTGCTGCTCAACGCGACGTTCGGGATCATCGCGCTGATGCCGAACAACTTCGGCGGCCCGGTCTATCCGCAGGCGACGCCCGGCGTGTCGGCGCGTCTCGAGTCCGACGCGGTGACCGTGCGTGCGGCGGTGTACGACGGCGATCGGATCGAGGAGCACGGCATCCCGCAGGAGCTCGCGGGGAGCGCGATGATCATGGGCGAGGTCGAGAGCCATGGCTTCAAGCTCGGCGCCTGGCACCACACCGCTCTCGGCAGCGGCTACTACGGCGTGATGTCGCGCCAGGTCGCGAAGCGCCTCGGTGCGTTCGCGCGCGTCGGCATCGCCCCCGATCAGGACATCCCGCTCTACGCCGACGTCGGCTTTCGGTTCGGTCCGGGCGGCGTGTGGAAGAAGCGCAAGAAGGACTTCTTCTCGATGGGTCTCGCGTTCGCACAGAGCAGCCTCGGTGCACAGACCGCGATCGAGATGACCTATCAGATCCTCATCACCGGCTGGTTGACGATCCAGCCCGACCTCCAGCTCGCACTGAAACGCGACGGCACCGACGGCGTGGTCGCGACGCGCGCCGTGATCGCGTTTTAATTAATCCTCGGGAGGCCGCTGCTTCTCGAGCTGTTCCTGTTCCGCCGTGGTGACGAACCAGAACCCGTAGCTGCTCTCGCCGCCGGTCTGCTTCGCGGCCCACGCGCTGAACAAGCCGGACTTGAGCTGCACCATCTCGACCTTGTCGAACATGCGGCGCGGGAATCGGAACTGCGATTTTCCCGAGCCGACGTTCCTGGTCTGGCTGGTGATCGGAACGCGATGATGATCGAGCAGCACGAGCGTGACCGGACCGACGGCGGCAAGGGACTCGACGTCGAACAGCCAGGTGTCGTCGCTCCAGTTCTCGGTGACCGTCAGCTTGGGCTTCGTCCCGCCCGCGACCAGATAGCCCGCGGCCCACGGCTCCCGCTGTGGCGGTAGCGGCTTCGCGTCGTACCGATCGAGCGTGAGCCGGCCTTCGGACGTCGGTGCCGTGGTCTCGTACGCATGTGCGATCGGTCCGACGGCGACGCGCGGCGGCCCACCGGTATCGATCACGAACACGCCGATCCGCGGCTCGCCGGTGCCGAGGTACATCGTGCGCTCGGCGTTCTGCGCGATGCCCGTGATCAGCTCGGGCTGCGCCGTCGCATCCGCGAAATTGCGAAATAGATCGAAGTACCAACCGGCATACGTCGGCGGGGCGCCCGAGGCATCGATCATCACGATCTCGACCACCATCGACAGCCATTGCTTCTGCGCCTCGGTGAGCGGCTTGCCGGCGAGCTCGGTGGCGACGATCGAACGCAGCACGCGGAGCGTGGTGTCGAGCTTCGTGAAGTAGGCCTGTGCCTTCGACGTATCCTCCGGATCGATGTTCGCGAGGATCTCCTTGCCGCGTGCGGCATACGCGATCAGGGCGTCGTAGACCTCAGCCGCCGGCTCGACATAGCCGTCAGGAATCTCGCAGCCGGAGCCCAGGTAGGCCATGCCGGTCATCAGCTCGTACGAGCTGCGCAGCTGACCGAACGCGGCGACCGCGGAATTCATCCGCAGGTCTGCGAAGCCGTCGGACTTCATGTGGGTGGGCAGCGTGCCGGCCGTCGGCTTCGCGAGCGCGCGGATCGCCTTCAGCCACATCGAATACAGATCGGTGCCGGCCATCCTCCCGTCGAGGGACGTGCGCGCGACGCCGAGCTGGCGCCCGAGCTCGGGAAACGTCTGGAGCTCGCTCTCGAGGTGAGCCTTCGCGCGATCGTGACCGAGGATGAACGCGACATCGGCCGCCCCGACATCGAAGCGCCGCGGCACCGCCGGTTGGATGATCGGAGCGAACGCCGCGGCGTCGGGGCTGACGCGTGCGCCGAACATCGCGGCGATCACCGGCAGGTCGGTCAGCCCGTCGGGGTGGGGCTGCGTCGGGATCGAGCGCTGGTAGCCGTTGCCGATCACCGCCGCGAGGGCAGGCTGCGCCGTCAGCGATACGCGATCGAGCTTGGCCTTCGCGCGCAATGCATCGAGCTCCGCGAACGACACGTCCTCGCGCTTGCCGGCGAGCTCACCCCACACCGCATCGATCGCGGCGATGTCGTCGAGCACAGCCGCCGACTGCGCGAGGTCGATCAACGCGAGACCGACCGCAACCTCGCGCGGAGTCTCGCTGCGATCCGGGAGCATCGTCGAGCTCCGGCTCGAGCGCGACACCAGGTTGAATTCGATGCGCGACAACCAGGTCATCGCGCGGAAGTAGGTCCCGCCCGCCCCCGAGTAACGGCCGCGCGGCTGGAACGCGCCGAAGTCGATCATCCGCTGACGGCCGAACAGCTCGGTCTGTTCGAAGCCCTTCGCCTCGAAGATCTTGGGCAGCAGCGCCAATACCTCGGCGTCGTTGCCGAGCAACGACTTCACGGCGAGCTCCTTGGTGAGGCCCGTGGACCAGTAATCGATCGCGACCAAATTGCGGGCGATGGTGAGATACAGATCGACATCGCGCGCGACACTGCGCGGCCACGTCGACGCGACGGCGGCCAGCCCGCAGTGAAGATCGGCGAGGAGCTTGTGGAGCTTCGGTTTCAAGATCTCGCGCTCGACATCACCGATCACGCCCGCGTGCGACGCGTAGATCGCGTGCAGCACCGAATCGATCGACACGTAGATCGGAAGCTGCGACTGGAAGATCTCGTGATAGGCCTCGACGAAGTTCCAGTGGCTCGCACCCTGCGCCACCGTGAAGCCATCGCGCGCGAGCGCTGCGCGATGACGCTGGTCGAGGCCGTAGCGCTGCGCCACTCGCGCCCAGCGCGCCGGATCGGATTTGCGATCCCACGCGCGCGTCTGATTGTCCGCGGGGCTCGGTGATGAAACACCGAGGATCTTCTGGTTCGCCGCATCGAGCGTCGAGCGCGCCGCCTGGCAGGTCTTGCCCTGCTGCGGCGTGGCGCGCGGCATCAGGCCGTCGGTGCCGAACAGCCCGCCGGGCCGCCCCGGTCTCGTCGGACGCGTCACCGCAGGCTTGTCCTCGACCTTCGGACAGGAAGCGACCGCGAGCTGCTCCACGACAGCGGCTTGCTCGACCTGTGGCGGCGTCGTGACTTGCGTGACGTTCGACGAGCAGGCGACGAGCAGTGCAACCACGAGCCCCGATCGCGACATCACACGATCATGCGGGAATCGTCGACCGTGTACCATCGAGGCCTGGGTTGGAAGTGATGCGGGCGAAGTCATCGAGCGAGCTGGTGAGCGAGGGATCCGCGATCGCGGTGATCCGGTCATGGGTTGATTCGACCCCGCGTCGCGTCGAGATCTTTGACTGCAAACCGGAGCACGGCGAGATCGCGCTGGAAGCACTGCAAGTCACCGCGCGGTCGCCCCTCGGCGCACTCGCCCTCGAGACCGGCGGCATGCTGGTCGACAACGGCTGGATCCGCGTGCTCGGTGCTGGCTGCATGCAGCTCGCACGCACGATCGCCGGCTGGAATAATTTGCCGTGCGACCCCGGCGACGCCTATCTGCCGGGCGCGATGTTCGTCGCCGATGACGTGCTCGGTGGAATGTACGCGATCGATGTCGGCGCGCTCGGCGGTGTCCGAGGCAACGTCAGTTATTACGCCCCCGGTGCGCTCGTGTGGCGCGACACCGGTCTCGGCTACGGCGATTGGCTGCGCCACATCCTTCTCGATCCCGACGATGTCCATGCAGAACGCTGGGATGGCTGGGAGGCCGACGTGCGCACGCTCCCCGGCACGCACGCATTCATGCTCGATCCAGCGCCTTGGAATCCCGGTCCGCCGTTCTGCGATCGCGATCGCAGGCCGGTGACGATGCGAGAATTGCGCGACGCACTGCTGCGGCGTTCGTAGTGGATCGCGGCGCGATCGCGACATAAAGTGACGCCCATGTCACGTTGCATGGGGCTCGCGATTCTCCTCGCTGCGTGCGGCGATAACGCGGTCGAAGAGATCCAGAATCCCGTGCGCGACGCGTACGACACGTGGCTCAAGATCGAGCCGCCGGGGGTCGTCTGCGGCAACAACACCCAGTACAAGCTGTTCGCGAACTTCTCCGACAAGAGCGACAACCTGGTCGTCGTGTTCGAGCCCGGTGGTGCGTGCTGGGATTACGCGAGCTGCACCGGTCAGGATGGCATTCGCGGCGCGGCGAACATCGATGGCATCCCGGACGATCACTGGGAGCTCGCGCCGTTCATCTCGCCGTTCCTGTCGCGGTTCGACGACACCAACCCGTCGCGCGACTGGAACATGATCTACGTGCCGTACTGCACCGCCGATGTGCACACCGGCAACAAGACGGTCACCTACTCGAACGAAGGCGCACCGGACGTCGAGTTCCATCACGATGGACACGAGGTCGTGCAGAAGGTCGTGTCGTATCTCGACGGCGAGTTCACGCACGTCCCGAAGCTGCTCGTCACCGGATGCTCCGCTGGTGGTGTCGGCTCGCTCGTCAACTACCGCTTCCTGCGCAAGGGCATCACCGCCGTCGAGAAGGGCTACCTGATCAACGACTCCGGTCCGGTGTTCCCGTCGTCGGGCTACTCCGCGCCGATGCACGCGATGATCCGCAGCGCGTGGGATCTCGATTCGATCACCTCGACGATGCCGTCGGGCTTCACGCTCGACGACATGGGCACGATCAACACCGCGCTCGCCGACGAGTTCCCCACCGATCGGCTCTCCACCACGTACTTCCGTCGCGACTTCAACTTCTCGCTGTACTCGTACGAGCGGTTCTACGACTTTCCGCCCAAGGAGGAGATCCTCCGCATGTGGGACGCCGACACGCAGCTCCTGATCGAGCAGTACGCGACGCGCGAAAATCTCGAGTACTTCATCCCGTACTTCCGCGACATCAACGACAGCCACTGCACCACGGTGCTCAACTTCGCGGGCTCTGACATTCAGGCGCAGAACATGACGCTCGCGGATTGGGTCAACGACTTCGTCGGCGACCAGCCCATCGAGAGCTACATCGAAGCGCCCGTTTTGGGCGAAGACGACTGAGCTAATGACCGATTGGCGGCGGCATCCACTGTGCGGCCCCGAGCCCATTCCATCGGCGTTCTGGGGGCCGGAGGCGTTCAACCCCGAGGCGTGGCGCGAGCTCGTACCGCTGTTCTCTCCCGAGGCGGAGATCGCGGCGATCCTCGACGCACTCGGCGATGCGAGCGATGTCGTCGATGTCGGCGGCGGCACCGGGATGATCACGCAGGCCGTCGCGCGCCGCGCCCCGGTCCTCGTGATCGAGCCGAGCGCGGCACAGCGCGATCACCTGCCAGCCGGCATCACCGCGCGCGAAGGCCGCATCGAGGCACTGCCATTACCCGATCACGCGTACGACGCCGCACTCGCGACCTGGGTGTTGCAGTACACCGACGATCCCTTGCGTGCGGTCACCGAGCTGGCGCGCGTGTCTCGGCGTCGCGTCGTCATCGTGCAAGGCGCCCCGGATAACGATCTGATCGAGCTGTGGAACATCGAGGCCGCGATCGCCGGCGTGCCGCACGCGCATCACGGCTATCTGCTCGCGAACGCGGCCGAGATCCTCGAACGCGACGGCTTTGCCGTCGAGCTGACGCGCGTGCATGTCGCGGTGCCGTCACCGGCCGGCGCGTACGCGCTCGCGGACATCTTCGCGCGGATGCACTACTGGCAGCACCCGAAGCTCGCCGCCATGATCGCGGCCATCGAGCCGGTGATCGCGAAGCGACTCGCCGCGAACGGCCACGTCACCGACGACGCGGTCGTGCTCGCCGCGCGCCGTTAGCCTACTCCTGCGTGGCGCCGCAGGACGACGACACCTTCGCCGACGCCTCGATCGACACCGAGAACCGCGCCTCGATCTGCACCGACGACGAAGCCACTGCCGCGAGCTGACCGCCGACGCACAGGCCCTTCGCGCCGAGCTGGCCGACGAGCTGGCCGGTCGATGCGACGAGCGACGCCCCGGTCTTCACCCACGTGCCGAGCGCCTTGTCGTGAAATTGCCGGCGCTTTGTTCGTCGGACGCTCGAAAACTGCCGCAAACCGTTGGAGACTTGACGTCCGGTGAGGCAAGTAGGCGCGGCTCGCTTGGCTCGTCGCGTGAACTGTCGACACGGCATGAAGTCGCTCATCGTTGCCAGCCTGGTCATCGTCGCGCTCCCGGCTCCGGCGGATGCGCAACTTGGTCGGTCCACGCCGGTACCGACCACGCAGGTCGACCAGGTCGACGAGGACGTCGCGCTCGGTCTCTCACTCGGCGGCACGGTGGTGTCGTGGGGCCTCCTGATCGCCAGCGCTCAGATGGAAAATGGCGGCATGGCCACGCTCGGTGCGGTGGGAACCATGTTCGCCCCCAGCCTCGGCCACTGGTACTCGCACAAGGTCTTCACGCGCGGCCTCGGGCTTCGCGCTCTCGGCATCGGCGCGGCGACCATCGCGTTCGGCATGGCGCTCGACGATCTGTTCGAGGAGGACCAGGACGGCGAAGGCACGATCGCCGCGCTGCTCCTGGTTGGCGCGGGCCTCTACGTCGCCGGCACCGTCGACGATATCGCGACGGCATCCGGCGCCGCGCGCAAGTACAACACGCGGTTCGAGAACGTGACGGTGGTGCCGACGGCCAACGCGCACGGGGGCGGCGTCTCGTTGATCGGCCGGTTCTAGTGATCCTCCCGACGAGTGCAAGTTTGCTCGCCCTCACGTTGCCAACGCTCACGCCCAGCCGGCGCCGGCAGCTCCGACGACGAAGGTCAGCGAGTCGGTGGCGCTCGGACTGTCGTTCGGTGGCACCGCGGCATCGTGGGGTGCGCTGCTGGCCGGCGGCTACTCGGCGAACTACGGCCTGCTGTTCGTCGGTTCGGTCGGCGCGCTCCTCGGCCCGAGCATCGGTAACTGGTACGCGCACGAGGGCTTCACGCGTGGCCTGGGCATCCGCCTCGTCGGTCTCGGCGTCGCGGCACTCGGCGTGTTGGTGGCGCTCGACAGCGGTTTCGAGGGCGGGGAGGATCGGAAGGTCGATGTGATCCTCGTGATCAGCGCCGGCCTCTTCGTCGCCGGTACGATCGATGACATCGCAACGGCGCCGTTTGCCGCGCGCAAGTACAACGCGCGGTTCGAGAACGTGACGGTGGTGCCGACGGCGAACGAGCACGGCGGTGGCGTCTCGCTGATCGGCCGGTTCTAGCTACGGACTTCGAACCAGAACGACGTCACGCCGCCTTCGCAGCGCACGCCGACGGTGCCGCCGTGCGCTTGCGCGACCGAGCGCACGATCGCGAGCCCGAGGCCGGAGCCACCGGAGGCGATCCGCGTCGAGTAGAAGCGGTCCCACAC
>JACCYD010000881.1 GCA_013696695.1 Deltaproteobacteria bacterium
GGCGACCGCCTGACGGAGCGCAGGCTCGATATGATAGTGGTCGAAGATCGGCCGGCGGCCTTCGTACTTCTTGATGCGCTCGGTGAACCTCGGCAAGAACGCCTCGGTGAACTTGCGAACCCGATCCCACTGATCGTCGTCGTCGATCACGACCTCGCTGGTGTCCTCGCGCATCAGATCGCGCACGACACGCAACGACAGATCGAGATCGGCGTAGACCAGGCCGGCCCCCGACATCAACTCCTGACGCTTGTCGATCTCGCTCCACAGACGGGCGAGGAAATCGACATCGTCGCGGAGCTCCTGATCGCCGGCATCTTCGGCGGCGGTGCGAACGATGAAGCCCGAGCCCTTCGGCCGGACTTCGTTAACGAGATCGCGCAGGCGACGCCGCTCCTTGTCGGAACCGATTCGCCGCGACACGCCCACCTGGGCGACGTGCGGCATGAATACGGAGTACCGACCCGGAAGCGACAGATAGCCGGTGACGCGAGCGCCCTTTTGGCCGATCGGATCCTTCACCACCTGGCACAACACCGTGTTGCCAGGCTTCAAGAGATCTTCGATCTTCCGGTTCGCGAGTTGTTTGCGAGATCGCGCGATGCGAGACGCGGCGCCTTCCGGCGATTCGTCTGCTCCGTCATCGGTGTCGGCATCGTCGATCAGCTTGGATTGGTCGCCCGCTCCCAGCACATCGGCGACGTAGAGGAACGCAGCGCGCTCCACCTTCGGGCCGAGATCGACAAACGCGGCCTGCATCCCCGGGAGGACCCGGGAGACTTTGCCGCGATAGATGTTTCCGACTAATCCTCGATCACGTTTGCGTTCGACAAAGAACTCAGCGAGAGCACCCTCTTCAACGACCGCGACGCGGATCTCGGGTCCCTCTGCATTGACCACGAGCATGTTGTTCATGAAAACTCTGCAATTCGTTGCGCCCGCTCCGGAGCGTCGCGACATGAATGTCCTGAATGGGTCGCGAAACTGGGCGGGTCGAGCAAGCTCGGTAACACGCAACCCAATGCAATACAAGCCTTTGCACAGTGACCAGGGCGTGTGGCCTGCGACTTGCTTTGATGCGTTCCGCCAGCGTTGATGACAGTCTGATCGCAGGTACCCGGGCTACTTATTTAACACCCTGGTTTTGAATACTTAGTTAGTTTGGTCTCGATTGAATCGGACGCCTGAGTTGCCGCTCGGGCGTTCGGTGTTTTCGGGCTCGGCAACCGTCGCTCCACTATCGTGAGCAACGTGAGTGAGCCCGAGGTCACATCCGCAGAGCCAGTCACGGTCGAACCGGTGCTGGCTCCGCTGACCAGCGCGGACTCGATCGCGTTCGTGCTCGCGCTCGGCCGCGCGCTCCACAAGTACGGCACCCCGGCGCATCGGCTGGAGGAAGCGCTCCGCGTGTGCTGCCAGCGACTCGATCTCGAAGCCGAGATCTTCACGACCCCGACCGCGATCATCATGAGCTTCGGGGATCCGCACGAGCTGCGCACCCGAATGATGCGCGTCGAAGGCGGCGAGCTCGACATGGACAAGCTCGAGCAGGTCGACGACCTCGCGGATGAAGTCGCCGCGCAACGCATGACTGCGGCCGAAGGCATCGTGCGACTCGAGCAGATCCTCGCGGCGCCGCGCGTCTACGGCCGTGCCGTGACGGTCGTCGTCAACGGTCTGACCTCCGGCACGCTCGCGGTGTTCTTCGGCGGCTCGCTGGTCGACGTCGCGGTGGCATCGCTGATCGGCGTGATGCTCGGCTTGCTCGAGCAAGTTGCCGCGCGCTCCACCGATCAGACGCGCGTGTTCGAGCTGATCGGTGCGGCGTTCGTCGCGCTGTCCGCGAACGCGCTGTCGCCGTTCGTCGCGATCTCGCCGACGCTGGTCACCCTCGCCGCACTCGTCGTGTTGTTGCCCGGCATGTCGCTGACCGTCGCGATGACCGAGCTCGCGACGCGCAACTTGATCGCGGGCACGGCGCGCTTGATGTCGGCGGTGATCGTGCTGTTGCAGCTCGTGGTGGGCGTCGCGTTGGGCGAGCGCATCGCGAACGCGCTCGTCACCGTCGAGACGACGTCACCGGCGTCGCTGCCGAGCTGGGCCCAGTGGGTGGCGTTGATCGCCTCCGCGCTCGGCATGGCGATCATCGTCCAGGCGCAGCAACGCGCGTTCGTGTGGATCCTCGCCGCGAGCGTCGTCGGCTACCTCGGCACGGGCCTCGGCACCGAGTGGCTCGACGAACGGATGGGCGTGCTGGTCGGCGCGTTCGCGGTCGGCGTGATGGGCAACATCTTCGCGCGGCTGATGGAGCGCCCGGCACAGGTGGTTCACGTGCCCGCGGTGCTCCTGCTGGTGCCGGGTAGCATGGGCTTTCGTGGCGTCGCGGCGTTGCTCGGTCGCGACACGCTGACCGGCGTCGGGACGGTGTTCGAGATGTTCGTGGTCGCGATCGCGATCGTCGCGGGCTTGCTGGTCGCGAACGCCGTGGTGTCGCCGCGCCGCAGCTTGTAGCTACCGGCGCCGGCGGATCGCGAGCAGCGCGACCGCGAGCAGGAGAAGTCCGCCGCTGCCGCCCCCGGTGCTGCAGCCACGCGCGACGGGCGGTCGATCGTCGTCGTCGTCGGGGTCCGTCGGATCATCGTCCGGATCGTCCGGCAGATCGGGGTCCGTCGGGTCGACGGGATCCGTCGGGTCGACCGGAGGCGGCGTGACCGCCGGCAACTTCGAGTCGATGAACGCCAGCTCCGCCGCGACCGCGGTGTAGACGTCGAGGCCACTGGTACACGAGGTCCCGGTGCCTCCGGATCCGATTCCGGCGACCGCTCGCGTCGCACCGCTGCCGACGAACGCCGGTGCACCGCCATCGCCGTAACAGCTGGCGGTGCCGTCGTTGGCGTTGAAGCACATCGTATTCGCGTTCGTGATCCCGGCATCGTCCGCTTGCGCGCAGTCGACGCTCGTCGTCGCGAGCGACCGCAACACACCGCCGCCGTTGCCGTTGGTGTTGTTGACCCCGAACCCGACCTGCGTGACCGCCGTGCCGGCACCGACGCTGTCGCGCCGGATCAGCGACGGCGTGCGATCGGTGACCGACTGCGCGAGCTTGATCATCGCGATGTCGTGGTTCCACGTCGTCGAGTTGATGTTGAAGCTCGGATGCTTGTGGATCTCGGCGACGTCGACCGTCCTACCGCCGCCATCGGCGATCGTCGGATCGTCGAGCCGGACCTGCGTCGCAGCGGTGCTGTCGAAGCAGGTCGCCGCGGTCATCACCCAATCCTTGTCGACCAGCACACCGGTGCAGAACCAGTTCCCGGCTCCGTGCTGGAGACCGACCACGGTGGGGAACTCGGTAACGGCGGTCTGGGTACCGCCAATGATGCCTTGGTCGACCTGGGTCACCTCGGGCGGGGTGACGCAGGCGGCGAGCAGCACGAACGGGAGGGCCCGGGCGATGTCCATGCGAGAGAGCACAGCAACCGGCGTACCGGAGCAGTGTGCCTGGCGAACTAGACACTTCCACGCAACCTCGTGACATCACGCGTCTACCACGGTGTACAGCCTGGGGTCGCGCGGACCGGGTCAGGCACAAGTTGCACGAGTTGCGGCCGATTCGGCGACCTCTGGGGCAGGATGCGCCGGTGGCTCGTTAGGGTGCGGCGCGCACGCGACCTCGCGGACGAAACGCCGATGGTGGTCGACCGAACCGCTTGGTGAACGCGAAGCCGAACGATGTCGGATTGCCGTAACCGACGTGGGTCGCGACCTCGCCCACCGAGCGCCCTGCGCGGAGCGCGAGCAGCGCTTCGTCGAGCTTGCGGTTGCGCCAGTACGCGCCGGGTGGCGCACCGACCTCGGCCTGGAACTGCCGCAGCAACGTGCTCTCGCTCGCGCCGGCGACCTTCGCGAGCGTGGTCATGCTGCAGTCGTCGAGCACGTGACCCTCGATGTAGCGAAGCGCGTGCTCGACCGGCGTGCCGTGCGAACGCACGATCGTCGCGCGCTCGCTGCCGCCCTCGCGATCGCGAAACAGAAAGTAGATCTCTTTCACGATCTCGATCTCGAGGAAGCGCGTCGCGAGGTTGTCGCGGTTGCCGAGCGCGTGGCGCTCGAACACGTAACGATGCAGGATCTCGTGCAGCCACGTGGTGCGCGGCAACACGCTGCGCGATCGCAGCCACCGCTCGAGCTTGCGGCGGTCGAAGCCGATGGTCCGGTACTCGTGCTCGACGGCGTCGAA
>JACCYD010000885.1 GCA_013696695.1 Deltaproteobacteria bacterium
GTGCTGGCTCACCCGTCGTGCGCCTTGCTGTCGAGGCTGATCATCCAGCTCAATGGCAGCGTCGCGGCGACGGTGATCGGCCGGATCGCGGACGCGGTGTCGCCGCTCGAGCACCTCGAGATCAATCACACGGTGATCCCGTTCTCGATCGGCAACGTTCCGCCGATCGCGGATGCGTTCTGGAACCACGTGCCGCACCTGCGAACGTTGAAGCTGTCGAACCCCGGCCTGTTTGCCACGCTTCGTCACGCAGGACTGGAGGAGCTCACCATCGAGGGCGATTCGCCGGCGCGCAATCCCGAGGAGCTATGGGAGCTGCCGGCGCTCGCGCGGCTGAGCTGGAGCAACTCGGGAACGCGGACGAACCAGCTGTGGAGGTCACCACTGCCCGCGTTGCGCGAGCTCGATCTCTACTTCGACATGCTGCGACTGTTTGACCACGAGCGATTCTTCGACGTCGTGCGGCAGCTAGAGACGCTGTCGTTGACGCGCTCGGCGATTCACTCGCGCAACCAGACAGCCGAGCGACGCTTGATCGAGCGCGCAGAGCAGCTCGCGCATCTGCGGTCGCTGGTCGTGTTCTCGCCGAAAGGGTTATCCGATCAGGCGGTCAAGCGACGGCTACCGAACCTCGACTGGGGGCCCGGCCGCTAAGGAACGTCCCAGCGATCGAGGCGCGCCTTGGTGAGGCGCTGATCGACGCGCTGGATCTCGGCATCGAGCGCAGCCACGCGGGTCTCGAGCTCGATCAGGTACTGCGCGAGCTCTCTGCGGCGCGCCGGATCGGCGAGCATCGCTTCAACCTCGCCGACGCGATTCCGATCGACGGGCGTCACGTCAATTGCGTGTTGCGCTCTTGGTAGATGCGCAGGATATCCGCGGCGGTCTCTTCGATCGCGCGGTTGGTGACGTCGATGACCGGCCAGTTCGCGTGCTTGCGGAAGATCTCTCGCGAGTACGCGATCTCGTTCTCGATGTGTGCGCGCTGGCCGTAGCTCGAATCGTTGGGCATCCCGAGGTGAGACAGGCGCGCCTGGCGGATCCGCATCAGCATGTCGGGCTGGACGATCAGGCCGAACACCTTGCGATCGTCGACCTGCGAGAGCTCCTCGGGAGGATCGACGCCGAGGACGAGCGGCACGTTCGCGCACTTGAGGCCGCGCTGCGCGAGATACGTGGACAGTGGCGTCTTCGAGGTACGCGAGATGCCGACGAGGACTAGATCCGCCTTCGGCAGGTTACGGGGCTCTGCGCCGTCGTCGTTCTTGACCGCGAACTCGACCGCCTCGATGCGGCGGAAGTATTCGTCGTTGATCGTGTGCAGGAGGCCGGGGACACCGGCGGGCGGCGCGCCGACATAGACGGCGAGCTTGCTGATCAGCGTCCCGATCAGATCGACCGTCTCGATGTTGTAGCGCTCGACGAGCTGACCGATCAGCCCGCGCTCCTCGGCGTTGACGACGGTGAACACGACCAGCGCGCGAAGCTCCGCGGCCTTCTCGAGGATCTGCTCGAGCTCGCTCTCGAGGCGGACGCGCGAGAACAAGCGGATCTGCACCGGCTCGCTGAACTGCAGCGTCGCCGCGCGAACCATGCGCTCGGCGGTCTCGCCGGTGGCGTCGCTGATGATCATCACCGTCTTCATGGGCACGGGCTCTATAACACAGGGGAAACGGCTAGATCAGACGGGCTCGATCCCGATCCACAGCGGATGACCGGCCACCCGCGCGAGCTCGCGCACCTTCAGGATCTTGGCCTTCGCGTCGTCTGCGCGAAATCGCCCCACCACGCCGCGGCCCTCGGTGTGCGTCTGCATCATCCGGATCTCCGCGTCATTCTCGGTGTAGCCGAACGTGCCGGTCAGCAGGCCGCACACGAAGTCCCGCGTCGTGTAGTCGTCGTTGCGAAGCACGACGTGCACGGGAGCCGAAGCGCCATCGAGCGCATCGAGCGAGGGCGGAGCCATGTTGTGGCAGAGCCGGAACAAGATCTCGACGTGCGAGACGCCCGCGGCCTCGAGCACCGACTCGGCATCGGAATCCGAGAGATAGGCCCAGAGGTCGACGCGGCTCGCCTTGCGCTCGGCGTGACTCGCGCTGTGGAGTGCGTACGCGTAGATGTAGTGGACGCGCTCGGTGACGCCCGCCGACATCGGCCCCGGCTTGCCGAGCGCATCGAGCACGGCGCTCTCGAAGGCCTCGACGTCCACGCCAGCGTCTCGCAGCACGGCGACGATCGCTTCATCCTGGATCAGGCCGAACAGCAGGTGCACCGACGACAGCGCCTGGCCGCGTGACACGGCCTCGTGCTTGGCGACGTGGAGCGCGATCTCGGCATCTTCATCGAATGCCGAGCCTGGCAGCTCGTGGCGTACCGGCCGCGACTGAAACCACCACAGCCCCCCCGCACTGGCGGCCGCGGCGAGTGCGAGCAGAACCGCGTCCATCACGGGCACTGTGTCGTCGAAACGGGCTGCTGTCTAGACGAGGGGCAGGTGGACACGCCGGGGAGCGTGATCCACCACGCGGGGGCACTCGGGATCCGGCGCCGCGAGCGAGCCGGTCACGTGCGAGGACACCACCTTGCAGCCACCGCGACAGAGCGCGTGATAGGTGCAGCTCGCGCACGGTTCGGCAGCATCGCGCCACGTGCGAAATGCTCCGAACGCATCCGGCGCGTTCCAGTAGGCGGCGAGCTGCTCGACGCGCGGGCGTTCGTGATCGAGCGCGGGTGGCGGTGAGGCGAAGCTGCAGGCGGTAAGCTGCCCGCCGGGTTTCGCGCCGACGAGAAAGTCGCCGCCGGTGCAGCCGTAGACGGCGAGCTCGGCGAGGAGCGCGCGATCCGGAGCGTGGTGCGCGAGCATCGGCGTGTACGAGCAGTCGACCTTGACTCGCACGGCGTGGCGCTTCGCCGCCGCGAGGATCGTGGGCAGGAACGCGCGATGCTGAGCGTCGGTGCAGCGCAGCTCGTCGTACGTGCGGGCGCCGCGGCCGCTCGGCTTGAAGCGCAGCAACTCGATCTCGGAGAGTCGACGCTCGGCGGCATAGGCGAACAGCGCATCGAGCTGGTCGAAGTTCGCGCGGGTGACAACGACGTTGATCCCGATCTCTCGCTTGATCGCGCGCAGCTTGCGAATCGCCGCGTCGGCGCGGGCGAAGCCATCGAAGCCGCGCACGGCGGCGTACGCATCGCCGAGCCCGTCGAGCGAGACGTTGATCTGACCGAGCTTGTCGGCGATGCCGAGTAGCGATTCGAGCCCCTCCAGGCCGGACGTGGTGAGGTTGGGGATGATGCCCCGCGCGCGTGCATGATCGGCGAGCGCGCCGAGCCACGGCAACACCGCGCTCTCGCCGCCGCCGAGCGCGACGTGAAACACACCGGCGTCGGCGAGCGCATCGATCGCGCGCTTCCACTCGACGAGGCCGTACTCCCTCGGCGAGCCTTCGGGAGATGCGCCGGTGTAGCAACCCTTGCAGCCGGCGTTGCACTTGTTGGTGAGCTGGAGATGCGCCTCGAGCGGCGCCGATAGTGGGTGATCGCCGAGTGCCGGCTCGGTGCCATGCCACGCAGGAGCTTCGGCGGCGCCGATCGAGCGCGCGTAGTCGCGATCGACGAACACCAGCGCGCGCGGCGCGATCAGCTGGACGATCGCGCCGAATCGCTCGTATCGGATCCGCTTCGGTGGTTGAGAGCGAGCCGCCCGCACTCGCTCGATGCTGGACGCGATCGCATCGGCGCCGCGCCGCGCGATCCGCAGGACACGCGATTGCGACAATCGCCGCGACAACGCGCCGGCCATCCCGCGGCCTGTAGTCGAGCGCTCGTCGATCATGCGATCGGCTCCGCCTCGGGAGCATCGATCGTGCGTGCGGCGGGTGCCGACGGAATCGGCTCGGCGACCGCGGCCGGGCGTCGCCAGCGAAGCAGCGCACCGACGAGCGGCGTGACCATCGACAGGGCCGTGGCACCGACGAGCAGGAACGTGACATCGACGCCGAGGCTCGACGAGTTGGGGTTCATCCCCCACTTGATCGCGAGGATCTTTCCCTTCGGGCGGTGCACCGCCGGACTCTAGCGCGGATCGGCCACGAAGCCCGCTGGCGGCAGCCTTGGCAGGCTCCCAAGCGTGGATCAGCGGAAATCCGCCCGCGCTGGCGCTAGCCCGGTTTCGGCGGCGCGGCCGTGACGACGATCCGCTCGCGCTTCGACACCACGACGCCCCCGGGTGCCTCGACCGTGACCGCGAACAGCACGGGCTCGTTGACGCGCAGCTTCGGCGAGATCTTGACGACCACCTCGCCATCGGGCCCGACATCGAACACGCCGCCGTCGACGGGGAACTTGTCGTCGCGGTCTTTATCGAAGATCCACAGCTGGTATTGAAGCTTCGCCGGATCGTTGGTGGCGAGCCCGGTGAAGCGCATGTAGCCCTCTTGCTTCGACGGGCTCCACACGACATCGCCGGCGGCACCGGTCGCGAACGGATCCGTCGTCGCGGTCCACGCGAGCGTCTTAGCGTCGCCGGCGCTGGCGAGCAGCTCCTTGCGCGCGAGCGAGGGCGGCAGCTTCGCGACATCGCGATAGACCGGCACCTCGATCTTCTGCGTGATGACCTCGGGCGGCTTGTTCGAGGCCCACAGCACCGCGCCGGCCGCGAGTGCGATGCCCGCGGCCGCGGCGGTCCAGGCGATGATCATCGGGCCACGCGAGCGCTTGTTCCGACGCTCGCCGATCGGGATGATCGGGGTCACGGGCTCTTCGACTCGTGCGGGCGGCAAGCCGGTCAGCGACTGCGGCACCGGCGTCGGGCGGAGCGACGGCATCTGCACACCGGGGAGTGTCGTCGGGATCGTCAGGCCGGAAGGCCGCACGCCTGCAGACAGCAAGATCTTGTCGGCGACACCGGCGGGCATGTCCTCGACGCGGATCGTCGCGATATCGATCGCGGCGGCGGCGAGATCGAAGGACACGTCGTCGTCGGCACCGAGGTCGGAGAGCTCCACCGCTTCTGCATCGCTGAGGCCTTCAGTCGCGCGCTGCATCAACAGCTCTTGCGCGCGGAAGGCCTGCATCTCGTCGAGCTGCCGCTTCACGGGTTCTCCTCCGACTGTACGCCCAGCAAGGCCGCCCGGATCGACATCAATCCGCGGCGGGCGTGGGCCTTGACAGTGCCAAGCGGCATGCCGGTTTGCGCCGCGATCTCTCCGTGCGACAGGCCATGGCAGGTGGCCAGGAGCAGCACCTGACGCTGCTCGGGCCGCAGTTGATTCATGGCCCGGGCGGCCTGGTTGGCCTCGGCGCAGGTATCGGGGCCGGCGCCTCCCGATGCGAGCTCCACGTTGCTGAGCTCCTGGGGATCGATCGTCGGGCGGCGGCCCCGCGTGCGCTTGCGATCGATCAACCGGCGGCGGGCGATCATCGCGACAAACGCCGCCTCGGTGGCGATCTGTCGATCGAACCGGGCGGCGCTCTTCCACAGATCCAGGAAGATTTCCTGCACGGCGTCCTCGCAGTCACCCGGCGCGCCTTCGAAGCGCCGCGCGATCGACCACACCAGACCACCGTATCGAGCCAGACACTCGCGCACCGCCGTCGGATCTCCCGCTGCGACGCGACCGAGGAGCAACGGCGGCTCGGTCATTTGCGCAGCGGGGTCCATGAAAGGCGCGAACGATAGCACCGTGCTTACTGGACCGAGCACGCGGCGAGCAGCGTACCGGTGCGCGCGCTGTCGACGCAGATCAGGACGCGCAGCGGATTCTCAGCCTGACCGGTCTTGTTGCCGATCGCGAACGCGGTGGCGATCGCACCGGCTGGCAGCGTGACGCCGTGGATGACGATCGCATCCTGCGCCGAGCCGGT
>JACCYD010000919.1 GCA_013696695.1 Deltaproteobacteria bacterium
GCCATTCATGAGCAAGCTGCGCTATTTCCTGGTCCCCATCCCCGTCGTCGCGGCTGCCGCGTTGTGGTTCGGGCGCGCGCCGAGCTCGGCGGCGGCGGAAACGCCGTCCCGTCCCGCCACGCTGGTGGCGCCGGCACGCATCGAGCCCGCGCGCGACACCGTCAAGCTGTCGTTCGAGACCTCGGGCCGGATCGCCGAGATCCTGGTCGACGAAGGCGACACCGTGACTGCAGGTCAAGTGGTCGCGCGGCTCGACGATCGCCTCGCGAGCGCACGGGTGGCCGCTGCCCAGGCCGGCCTCGCGCAAGCGAAGGCGCGCTACCTGCTCGCTCGCCGCGGTCCCCGCAAAGAGGATCTCGCGGCGGCACGCGCCGAAGCCGACGCCGCCGCTGCGGCCGCGCAACATCGCGGCGCGGAGCAAGCCCGTAGCGAGAAGCTCGGCAAGGCCGGCGCGGTGTCGGATTCGATCGTCGACGCCGACGGCGCTGCCGCCCGCGTGGCGAACGCGCAGGCGACGGCCGCGACCGCACGCTTCGAATCGCTGGCGCGTGGCACGCGCACCGAACAAGTCGAGGAAGCAGTTGCCGCGATCGCGCTTGCACAAGCCGAGCTCGACACCGCGAAGGTCGCGCTCGATCAGACGCTGCTGCGCGCCCCGAGCGCCGGCACGATCCTGCGCCGCACCGCCGAGATCGGAGCGCTGGTGACGCTGGTGCCCCCGCAGGTCGTGGCGACGCTCGCGGACGTCTCGGATCTCGAGGTCCGCGCCGAGATCGACGAAGCCGATATCGCAGCGATCTCGGTCGGTCAGCCCGCCTACGCCACCGCCGATGCGTATGGCTCGCAGCAGTTCCCGGTGCGCATCGTCCGGATCAGCAACGAGCTCGGTCGCAAGACCGTTCGCGACGACGATCCGCGCGCTCGCATCGACACGCGCGTCCTCGAGGTGATCGCTCGCTTCGACGGAACACCGACGCGGAAGCTGCCCTTGGGCCTACGGGTGTCGATCCACATTCATAAGTAGGGGATCGCCGCAGACCCCAACCGCGGGGGCGCACAGGCGCCTACACGCGTTGCCGTCACGAATCCCTTGCGACCCAGGCGGGGGTTTGGCCCACTAACAATGTGACTGTGGGAGTCCCTGTCGGAACCAAGCTCGGGCGTTACGAGGTCGTGAAGCACCTCGCACGCGGCGGTATGGCCGACCTCTCGGTCGCGCGCGCAACCGGTATCGAAGGCTTCGAACGGCACGTCGTCATCAAGCACCTGCGCCCCGAGCAATCGGAAGACGCCGCGTTCGTGCAGATGTTCGTGACCGAGGCCCGGCTCGCCGGCGCCCTTCATCACCACAACATCGTCCAGGTGCACGACATCGGGCAGGCCGAAGGTCGCCACTTCTTCGCGATGGAGTACGTCCACGGTGAAGACCTCCGTCACATGCTGTCGAAGCTGTGCGAGCGCCGCGAACATCCGCCGCTCGGTCACGTGGTCACGATCGCCACCGCGGTCGCCGCCGCCCTGCATCACGCGCACGAGCAAAAGGGCGCCGATCGCAAGCCGCTCGGCATCGTCCATCGCGATGTCACGCCAGCGAACATCATCGTCGGCTACGACGGCAACGTGAAGGTGGTCGACTTCGGCATCGCGAAGGCCGCGCTGCGCACGTCCGACACCGCCGTGGGCATGCTCAAGGGCAAGGTCCCGTACATGGCGCCGGAGCAATGCACCGGCAAGCCGATCGATCGCCGGAGCGACATCTTCGCGCTCGGCATCGTGCTTTACGAGCTCGCCACGGTGCGCCGGCTGTTCAAGGGCGGCAACGAATTCTTCACGATGACAGCGGTCGTCCACGGCGAGATCCCGAAGCCGACCGTGCACCGCAAGGATCTGCCTGCCGGCCTCGAAGACATCATCATGAAGGCGCTGTCGCGCAAGCCGTCGGAGCGCTACCAGACGGCCGACGAGATGCGGATCGCACTCGATCAATTCGCCGACAAGGCCAACCTCCGCACGTCGACGAGCGCGCTCGCCGATTACATGAAGAAGCTGTTCGGCGAGAAGCCCGAGCCGTGGATGGTCGAGACCGATCCGAAGATCGACATGCCGGTCGACTTCGACAAGACCGAGGTCGGGTTGGTCGCGATCCCGGACGGCGTGGTCGAGAACAGCGCGATTCCGAAGTCGGTGGCGACCACGCGTGGATCGTTGATCGAACAGGCGCGCCTCAACGCGATCTCGAACAAGCTCGAGCCAACGCCGAAGCCGAACGATCGACCGATCCCGAGCGTGGTGCCGAAATCAAAGCTGCCGATGCCGTTGGCGCAGAAGGCCGCGCTCGCGAACGCCGACACTGATCTGGTCCAGATCCCGACGCTCAAGCAGCTGCCCGACGAGGTCAAGACCGCGCCCGCGGGACGGCTGATCCCCACGCTCAAGCCGCTTCACGACGAGGACGTCAAGACGACGCCCGCGAACGATCGCGCGACCTCCAACGACGACACCAACCCGGGCGCCAACAAGGATCCCGAGGTCTGGATGCGCGTGCCGCGCGATCCCGTACTCGGCAAGCCGCCGATCGTCTCGGGCAAGACCACCGAGCGTGCCTCGACGGACGTCGACGAGAAGACCGACGTCTCGACACCGCCGCCTCCACCGGAACACCGCCAGTCGAAGGTCATCATCGCGGCGACCGGCCCTGATCGCGAGCCCACGGAAGTGGTCACGCCGCTGCCTTCCGAGATGGTCGGCGACAACACCGACATGACGCGGATGAAGGTCGACCGCCGGTGGCTCCTCGCCGGCGGAATCGCGGTCAGTGCGCTCGTCATCGCGGTCGTCATCATGGTGACCGGCCGGACCCCCGACGAGCCGACGCAGGACGAGCACCTCGCGCTTGCGACCAAAGATCCCCAGCCGCCGCCACCGACTCCACTACCCGAGCCGAAGCCTGAAGATCCTCCGGCCGCCGACACCGCCGGCACGACGAAGTACAAGCCGCTCGACGAGAAGGCCATCGACCCCAAGGACGAGAAGGTGGTCGACCCCAAGGACGAGAAGGTCATCGACCCCAAGGACGAGAAGGCCGTCGACGAGACCAAGGTGGTGATCGAGGACTCGGCGATCCCGCCGGATCCACTACCGCCGGACCCGAAGACCACGCCGACCAAGCAGGTCGCTGCCAAGGCGACCCCTGCGAAGACGACGCCTCGACGAGCGAAGACGGTTCCGACGATCACGAAGGCCACACCGAAGACGACGCCGAAGGTCACACCGAAGACGACGCCGAAGACGACGCCAACGAACCAGACCTGGGATCCTGACGCGCTGTTCCTCAAACCGAAGACGAAGTGACCTCGCGCCGCGCGAACACTTCGCAAGAGAACATCCATGACCAGAAGCCTCGTCCTCGCCGCAACGCTGTTGGTGGCCTCGAACGCCCACGCCGTGCCGCGAAACACGGTGAAGGCGCATATCGACAAGGCGATGAAGGCCCACAAGGAGGGCAAGTTCGATGTCGCCCTCGACGAGCTCAAGGCGGCGTACGCGCTCGACCCGAAGCCCGACCTGTTGTTCGCGATCGCCCAGGTCTACGTCAAGCTCGACAAATGTGACGACGCGGTCACCTACTACGAGAAGTTCCTCGCGACGACGAAGGACCCCCAGGCAAAGCAGGTCGTGACGCAGGCGATCGAGGCCTGCAAGACTCCGAACGTCGAGCTGAAGGTCGAGCCCGTCGTCCCCAAGACCGAGCCGATCGTCGAGCCCAAGGGCGAGCCCAAGGGCGAACCCAAGCGCGAGCCCAAGATCGAACCGAAGCGCGAGCCGATCGTGGGCGGCAACGCGCGCAAGGACGACCCGTTCGCTTCCGGTCGTAGCGTCAACGCGAAGCGATCGCCCTGGTACAAGGATCCGCTCGGCGACGGGCTCGTGATCGGCGGCGTCGCCGCGGGCGTCGGCGCGTTCGTGATGTGGAGCGGCGCGAACAGCGCGGCCGACAAGTCCGAAGCCGCCTCCACCGAGGACGACTTTCGCGAGCAGCGCGACAAGGCGGACAGCAAGCAGACGTTCGCGATCGTGCTCGGTGCAGCCGCCGGCGTGCTGATCACCGGCGGCGTCGTGCGCTACGTGACACGCGGGAAGAAACAGCAAGAGACGCGCGTCGGACTCGCTCCCACCCGCGACGGTGGGTTCGTCACCGTGCTCGGGAGGTTCTGATGCGCGTATCCACCTGGCTCCTGGTCGCCGCCACCGCCACGACGAGCGCGCTCGGGCTCGCCGCGTGTGTCAAATCGACCGCGTTCAACTGCGGCAATGACGACGGCGCGTGCGCCGGCGGCGTGTGCGAGCCGCAGGGCTTCTGCAGCATCGCGGCGGGAGACTGCCCGTCTGGCCGCAAGTTCAGCGACACCGCCGGTGATGGGCTCGCGGGTCAATGCGTCGGCGGCGACGGACCGGATCCCGACGGGCCGCTGGGCGACGGCCCCCAGCCCGACGGTCCCGAGCCTGATGGTCCGCAGGGATGCGATGCCACGTACGTCGCGATCACCGGCGGCACGGCTGGCCACAGGTACAAGGTCGTGGCGGCCGCGAACACCTGGATCGACCAGCAGAACATCACCTGCAACCAATCCGGCGGCTACATGGCGATCCCCGACGACGCCGGCGAGCTCGCCGCGATCTCGACCGCGAGTGGCGGCGTCAATATCTGGGTCGGCGTCAGCGACCGGGTCACCGAGGGCACGTTCCTCGACACCAAGAACGTGGCGTACGCGTCGCTCGCGCTCACCGGCAACAGCAACAACGACGACTGCGCGACCACCGACGACGGCGTCGCCCCGCTGGTGATCGCGGATTGCGATGGGGCGCAGCAGCTCAGCTTGCCCACCGTCTGCGAATGCGAAGACTGAGCTAGTACTCCACCACAGTGGATCTGACGGGTTGATCGAGCCCGAGCCCGAGCCCGCGCCAGAGCCGAAAGATTCGTAGCAACTCGTACGGTTGCGGGCCGATTGGCGCGGCATGAACGAGTTCGAACACGAGCGCCTCGATGTCTATCAAGCGGCGATCCAGTTCCTCGCGCTGGCCGACACGGTCGCTGGTGAC
>JACCYD010000931.1 GCA_013696695.1 Deltaproteobacteria bacterium
GTCGGGTGCACGCTGATCGCTCTGGTCGCGCTCGGCGTCTTGCGCTCGCGCCATCCCGACGCGGCGTCCGCGATCGATCCCGGCCTGATCAACGGGGCGCTCGGCGTCGCGTGTGGGGCAGCAGCAGTTGTCCTGGTGTGGCGCGGCATGCGGGCGCTGCCTCTCGTGCTCGCCCTGCTCGTGTTGCCGAGCTTCGGTGCGCAACCGGCAGTCGCGCCGATCGTCGATCGCGCGATCGTCGACGTGCCGCCCGCCTGGGCCGACGCCGCGGCACGAGTGGCCAGCCCGCGTCGCGTCTATCGCCCCGAGCGCATGGTCGAGCTGTTCGGAGCGCGCGCACCGGTGATGACGCCGACGTCGAAGCCCGCCGCCGAGGCCCCCGAACGCGAGAGCCTCGAGGATGCGATCGCGACGTTCGCCGGCACCTCGGCGTGGCGGTGGGGCATCGCCGCCGCGCGCAGTGACGATCCGGCGCGGCTTCCGGATCACGATCTCACGTGGCGTGCGGCCGCGTCGGGTGGCGGCAAGCTGCTCGACCGGTTCGGCATCTCGCTCGTGATCCTTCCCGAGTCGCTCGTCATACCGAAACACCTGACCTCGCTCGGCCGCCGCGGCCGGTGGGCGCTGGCGGAATTTCCCGGCGCGCCCGCGGCCTCGGTGATGCGCGGCTGGTCGCGCGCGGTCGATCCGCGCGACGCGTTCGCGCTGATGTTCCCGATCATCGAGGGCGGCCCGGATCCGTTTCGCGGCATCACCGTGCTCGGCGAGCCCGGCGATGCGCGTGCCTCGAAGGCACCGCCGCTGCCGTGCACGATCGACGACTGGTCGGCCAGCTCGATCGCGTTGCGCTGCACCAGCGATGTCGCCGGCTACGCGGTGGTGTCGTCGAGTGCGATGCCCGGCTGGTCGGTCACCGTCGACGACGCCGAGGCGCGGTGGCTTCCCGCCGACGTGTTGCGGCGCGCGGTCGCGTTTCCGGCGGGCACGCATCGCGTGCACTGGACGTTCAGCGCGCCCGGGCTATCGCTCGGCCTCGCGATCGCGGGCATCGGCCTCGCTCTGCTGATCGCGCTCGGCCTCGCGAGCCGGCGCAGCTAGCGGCGATCACGGAACAACGGCACGCCGCGGATCGGCGGCGAGCCACTCGTGCTTGCCCATCGCGGCAACGTACCATCGCGGGGTCATGGACCGGCAACCCCCGATCGATGTCGACGCGTTGTCGCAGGGAATCTATTCGCAGGGCGTCGAGGAGGCCGTGCTCGATCGCGTGTTCGAGCTGGTTCCTCCGCGCCGGCGCTACTGCGTCGAGTTCGGCGCGGGCGATGGGCTGCGCAACAGCAACACCGCGCGTTTCGTGCGCGACCTCGGCTGGAGCGGCGCGCTGATCGAGGGCGGCGATTACCGGTACGGGAGGCTGTGCGGCCACTACCGCGATGTCGAGCGCGCGCGGCTGGTGCACGCGACCGTGCAGCCCGACACGGTCGAGCAGATCTTTGCGGATGCCGGCGTGCCGGAGGATCTCGATCTGCTGTCGATCGACATCGACGGCAACGACTACTGGGTGTGGCGCGCGATCGAGCGCTATCGGCCGCAGGTCGTCGTCATCGAATACAACCCGTACTACGCGCCGCCAGAGCGCTGGGTGATGAAGTTCGCGCCCGACCACGCGTGGGACGGCTCGACGTATTACGGCGCGAGCCTCGAGTCGCTGTTTCACCTCGCACGCGCGAAGGGCTACGAGCTGATCGGGTGCGACCGGATGGGCAACAACGCGTTCTTCGTGCAGCGCGAGCTGTTCGCGCGGTTCGGGATCGACGACAACCGGCCCGAGGTGCTGTACCGGCCCGCGATGTACAAGATCCGGTTCATCGGCAAGAACACGTGGGTGGCCGGGCATCCGTACCGGTACGGTCCCGGCGAGGAGCTGTGAACGGGCGGCTGATCGAGCGGATCGACGATCGCGTGACGCGCGTCGAGATGGCGACGGGGGAGGTCGCCGTGAAGCGGTTCGCGCCGGCGGACGCGGAAGCTGCCGAGCGCGAGGCCGCGGTGCTCGCTCACCTGGCGGGCGAGGACGCGCGCTACCGCGTGCAGTCGATCGTGCGTACCGCGGACGGTGCTCTGCTGTGGCGCGACGGCGAGGTGTTGGTGCTGGTGAC
>JACCYD010000691.1 GCA_013696695.1 Deltaproteobacteria bacterium
CCTTTGATCTCAGCCACAGGTCGACGACCGGCAGCCACCATCGCCCGACGTCCCACGACGGTCGCGACGACAACAGCTCGACCACCCGCGCGCCGAACCGCGGATCGAGCGGCAGCTCCGCGAGGCGCTTCGCGCGCTGCGAGATCGCGGATTCTCCGCCACCGACGGCGAGGTTGAGCAGCAGCTGCGGCATCGCCGAGACCGGATCCGCGTCGAACGCGGCGTTCCAGATCTTCGTCGCTTCCTTGTCGTCGTCCCAGCTCATCCGCCTGTCGAACAGCGGCCGGTGGTACTCGGGCTGCAGCCGGGTCGCGCGATCGATCAGGTCGGCAACCACCGGTGCGCGCGAGGCGCGCCAGGCCTCGGCGAGCGCCTGGATCGCGGTCGCGATGTGACCACCGGCGAGATACCGCACGGCGCGCTCGAGCGGGGGGAGCTCGCGGTCGAGCGCAGGCGGCTTCGCGACGGTTTCGACATGCGCGATCACCGGCGCATCGACCTCGTCGAGGAGCTCGCGCACCGCGCGGTCCATGGCGGGGGTCAGGATGCGCGGCTCCTCGAACGCCGTGCCCAGGTCGTCACGGATCCTGAGCTTGCCCCGGAGGCTCGAGATGTCGGTGACCGGGGTGACGTTGACCGGCGAATACCAGCCGGGCTTCCGCTTGTCGCCCATGCGAACGCCGGAGGTCTCCGGTGCCTCGAGCGCCGCGACGAGCCACAGCTCGCCCGGGTTCGCGCCCTCGATCACGAGATACAGCGCGCCGCCGTACGACAGCTCGGTCGCGAACGAGCGCTCGCTGGTCACGAAGCTGTCGATCGGCAGGACCGCCCCCAGCGCGACGCTCTTCGCATGTTTCTTCAACTGCGCGCGTTCGAGCAACGCGATCACGCTCGCCATCGCGCGGAGCGTAACAGGCCGCGGATCACGGCGGCGCGTCGTCGCGCGTGAAGATCACGACGCGCTGATCGGGCAGCGTCTCGTGCGACGTCACGAAGGCGAACCCGAGCGGCGCGAGCTCCTTCTTGATCTGCGCGAGCGTCATCTTGTGCTCCGGCTTGATCGGGATCTTCGGATCCTCGCCCTTGTACTCGACGAGGACGAGCCGCCCCTTCGGCTTCAACGCGCGACGCACGCCGGCCATGATCGCGGGCGGGCTCGATAGCTCGTGATAGACGTCGACCATCAGCACCAGATCGCAGCAGCGTTCGGGGAGCTTGGCTTCCTGCTCGGTGCCGCGGATCAAGCGCACGTTGGTGATGCGCTCGCGCGAGACGCGGTGATCGAGGAGGCGCAGCATCTCGGGCTGAAGCTCGGTGGCGATCACCTCGCCCGTGGCGCCGACGCGCTTCGCCAGCCGCACGGTGAAGTAGCCAGTGCCCGCGCCGACATCGGCGACGGTGCTCCCGGGCTGGATGGCGAGCAAGTCGAGCACGCGCTCGGGTTGCTCGCGCGCTTCGCGATCCGCACGATCGAGCCAATCGGCGCCGAGATACGAGCAGGTCTCCGCGATCGGCCGGCCTTCGTAACTCGCACGATCGTCCTGCGCGCGCTTGTCCGTGCTCTGCGTCGGTGCGGAGCTCGAGCACGCGGCGACGAGGGCGAGGGCCGCGAGACGTCTAGACTGGCCGAGCATGGTGAGGCGAGGGTACCGTTGGATCGCGTGACTCGGTACGCGATCACGCTGGCGTACGTCACCGCGATCCTTGCGGGGCGTCGCGAAGGTGCGCGATCACGGGGCCGTGATCGCTGGTGCCGAAGTCCCGATACGCCACGCAATGCACGGTCTCGTCGACGAGCGCGGTGCTCGCCGCGACGTAGTCGAGCCGCCAGCCCATGTTCCGCTGGCGCATGTTTCGCCACGGCGCCCACCACGTGAACAACCGATCGTTATCGGGATCGACCTTGCGGTGCACGTCGCAGAGGCCGTGCGAGAGGAACTGCTGGAACAGCACGCGCTCCTCGTCGCTCTGGCCGATCATCTCCTTGCGCAGCGCGGGGTGAACGTCGATCGCCAGCCGCGCGATGTTGAAATCGCCGAGCAGCACGAGGTGCTTGTCGGCCTCGCGCAGCTCCGCGGCCCACAACACGAGCTGCTTCCAGAACTCGATCTTCGCGCCGTAATCCTTGCCGCCGTTCGGCCCGTACACCGAGCCGATCACCATGTTGCCGACCTCGGCGACGACGATGCGCGTCTCCATGTCGAACGGTGGCTTCACCCAGTTCGGGGCATCACCGAAATGCTTCTGCCGGAGCATCAGCGCGACCCCGGAGTACCCGGCGTGTCCGTGCCAGTGGCAGTGATAGCCGGCGACGTCGACGATGTGTTGCGGCACCTGACCGAGCGCGGCCTTGGTCTCCTGGAGACAGACGACGTCGAGCTCTTCGCGATCGATCCACGACAGCACCTCGGCCGAGCGCTTGCGAATGCCGTTGACGTTCCAGGTCCCGAGCTTCACGCCCCGCACATACCACGCGGACCGGCAGACGGCCGTGCTCGCGCACTATTCACCGGCGACGCATGGGGCAAATTGCTCCACGCTGTCGTCGGACGACACCGACGGCTACCCCAACGATCCAGCGATGCCGCGAGCAGAGCTGTGTCATATTCGGCCGCATGGTGGGAACTTTCACGCACGGGATCAGAGTGTCGATCCTGGTTCTGGTGTGCCTCGCGAGCAATGCGTTCGCCGATGCACCGGTGACCTCGTACGACTGCGCACCGGGCACCCCGGTGAAGGGTGTCGGTTGCAGCTGTCCGAAGCTGCACTCCGACGGCAAGCCTTACCTCGCGAAGCGCGCGGCCGACGACGAAGGCAAGGCGATCTGTCTGCCCGGCGCGCGGCCGAGCACCGGTCCCGGTCCACGCACGCCGGGCGGCAACTACGACGGCTTGCTCTCGCAGGCGAACGACGCCGCCGACGCGTTCAACTGCACCAAGGCGGAAGAGCTCTATCAGAAGGCGCTCGCGGTCAACGCGAAGGGCCTCGAGGCGCTCGTCGGTTCCGGCAACTGCATGGCCAAGCAGTCCAAGTGGACCAACGCGCACATGCGCTTCGACAAGGCGCTGTCGATCAACGCGAGGTTCGAGCCCGCGCTGTGGGGCAAGGCCGAGGCGTATCGCCTCGCCTACAAGAAGGACGACGCGATCGCCGCGTACCGCCAGTACCT
>JACCYD010000959.1 GCA_013696695.1 Deltaproteobacteria bacterium
AGTCTAAACAGCCCGCGACCACGGTACGCGTGGTGCCGAAATCGATCCCGAACCGCATGCGCGCAGCATAGTAGAGTGCGCGCCGTGAAGGCGATCGCGTTGCTTGTTCTTCTCGGGTGCGGATCTGCCACGCAGTCGGTGCGAAATTTTGACCCCATGGATCGAACCTCGATCATCGGTGTGCTCGATGCGCAGGTCGCTGCGTGGAACCGCGGCGACCTCGCGGGCTACATGGACGGCTACGCGAAGTCCGATCAGCTGGTCTTCACGTCCGGCGGCAACATCCGCCGCGGCTGGCAGACCACGCACGACACCTATCTGAAGAAGTACGGCCAGGACAAGTCGGGGATGGGCAAGCTGACGTTCGAGGTGCTCGAGGTCCAGCCGCTCGGGGCCGACGGCGCAGTCGTCCTCGGCAAGTGGCTGCTCACCGGCAGCCCATCCGATGGCAGCGGCGTGTTCAGCGTCGTGCTCGAGCGCCGACCCGAAGGCTGGCGCGTGATCCACGATCACACGTCGTCGGGGCCCGCGCCTTCTTCACCCGGCGGGTGATTTGACCGGCAGCTGCTGCCCGCACGCAGCCGCCTGCCCGAGCGCGTCGAGCTCCGCGCGTAACGTCGACTTCTCGGGCGACATCACGAACACCCACAGCGATCCGGTGCCGCACGACGTGCGTTGCGCCCAGCCGGCGAGCGCGACCGCACGGCCATCGCCGAACGCATCGACCAGCGAGATCGCGAGCGAGAACCGCTTCTCGCCCTCGCCTTCACCGGTGACCTTGACCACGATGTCGTCGAGGGACTTGATCTGCTTCTTGGTCTCGTCGACCGCCGCGAGCAAGCCGCGGAAGTAGATCGTGAGCTCGGCCGCGAGGATCGGCGCGGCGAGCGTGGCCGCATCGTCGGTGCGCCACACGAACGCGTACGACCAGTAGCCGCCCGCCTTCGGATCGAACATGCCGGGCGCGAACCTCAGCTCCTCGACACCGCGATGCGCGAGGCCCGGCGCGAACTCGAGCGGGAACGGAAACGATTCGCTCTTCCAGCCGGCGGGCACCGGCCAGCTCGCTGGTGGCACTGCCTTCGATGGCTCTTGCGGCACCGGCGGCACCGGCGGCGCCGCTGCGTTCGATCCGCATGCGGCGAGGACGAGCAACGCACGCTTCACGACGCCGCCTCGATCGCGTCCGCGATCAGCTGCTTGTACTTGGTGATCGATGGTGCGGGGATGCGCGAGAGCTCGGCGAGCGGCATGCCCTTGAGTAGCGCGTCGACGGTGTCCTCGACAGCCCACTCGGTGCGTTGCGGAGTCTTCTCGAGCTTCCACGGCCCCGACGCCGAGACGCGCGTCAGCGTGACGTTGACGATCTGGATCTCGCGCAGGCTGGCGAGGTTGCTCTTGTGAAGCCAGTCCTTGAACCACCACCGTGGCGTCTTGCCCCACGGCCCGAATGCGACGTGCCGAACGGTCGCCCAGTGCGGCGCCACGACGACGTCTTCCCAGTGCCGGCGGCCGACCATCTGCCGATCCACCGTGCAGGAGGCGAGGAAGCCGTGCTCGAACGTCATGGACGAGCGGGAGCTGACGTGGACGAGCGGCCCGGTGAACCGCGCACCGTGCGTCTTGAGCAGCTCCTTGATCCGCGGCGAATCGGACTTCGCGGCCATCTGCAGGGCGATCAGCTCGCCCCAGGGATCCTCGAGCTCCTGGAGCGCATCTCCGATCACCGAGCGCAGCGGCAGATCATCGGGCGCGGCCCACACCTTCGCGAGCAGCGCGTCTGCGCCGGCCGTCGAGCGGGTCGCGAACCAGCCGAGCTTCGGTGGCGTAGCCAGCTGCGCATCGGCGAGCTTGTTGGTCGCCGCGTCATCGGGCCTCGCCTTCTGCTTCGCGAGCCGGTCGGCCGTGGCGGCGATCTGCTCGACGCACCACTTCGTGAACGCGGCACCCTGAAAGTACGGCGGCGTTGCGGCCATGGCGCGCAGCGGTTCGATCGCACGGCGATCCTGCAGCGCGATCAACTTGTCGCACACGGTCTCCCAGATCTCCTTCGCGCTCGAGCCCGGCCAGTTCGCCTTCGAGAGCATCGAGATCAGGAACACGGTCGTGCGCGGGTCGTCGGGGAGCTTGGCAATGGCTTGCTTCGCCTGCACGCGCTGCTCGTGACCGTTGCTCGATCGCTTGATCTTCGCGAGTCGCTCCGGCCACGCGGCATCGACGGGTACGCAGCACAGGAGGTCGGCGAGCCGCGGCGAGCGCGTCGTGTGCCAGCGTGCGAGCACCGCTTCTTGGTCGATCTGTGCTGCGCCCCCGGCCCCCCGGGCTTGGCAGGCTTCCTCGGAGCTGACTTGGGCGAGGACTTCGCCGCGGTCGGCTTCGTTGTCTTCGCTGTCTTCGCTGTCTTCGCTGTCTTCGTAGTCTTGTTCTCTGACGTGCCACCGGAGAGCAACGCCGCGGTCTCCTCGCTCAGCAGGCGTGGCGTCTGCAGCGACATCCCGAGCACGCCCGGCTTGTCAGGCAGCCCGGCACCGTTCGCGAATGAGATCTTGGACTTCAGCGACGACAGGTCGCGAATCGCCGTGGTGTTCGGCTCCGCGATCCACGCGGCACCGTCGAACGTAGGCTGGTCGAGGATCGCGATCAGCCACAGCGCCTCGGACGGCGGGCGCACGGTGACGAGAAACAACCGCCCGCCCCCGGCGAGCGGCGACAGACCCTTGCCCGCGCTCGCGTAGCGATCGGTCGGCCACACGACGCCGGTGTCGAGCGCGTGGGCCTTGGCTTCCTTGTCGAAGACCGCCTTGCTGACGACGGCGAGGACGTCCGGCATCAGCTGTCGGCGAACGCGTCGAAGGCCGACAGCTCGCCACGATCGAAGAACAGCCGCTCGCAGCCATCGCACCAGTCGTATTCGATGTCGCCCGCGCCCTTGAGCGCGATCATCTCCCGCTTGCACTCGTGGCACGTGGCCGCCGTGGTGCGGTGGACGTGGGGCGCCTGGGCGCCGCCCTCGATCACCTGCGAGAGGCCGAGCGAGTCGATCTTCTCGGTCTCGCCTTTATCGAGCACGATGCCGCCGCAGTGAGGACATCGATCGATCTCGATCGAGTAGACCTCGATCAACACCATGTTGGCCGTGCACGCCGGACACTTCATCGCGCCGACTCTACGTTAGCGACGGGATTGCCACCAGGCCTGCCAGGCCCCGGCGTCCGTACCGAAATCGCGGCCACGGGACTTTGCCTTGAGGCCGTTCAGGGCGTTGTCGCGAACGTACTCGTCGGCATCGGCGAGGGCGCGGATCAACGCGGGCACGGCGATCTCGGCATCCTGCATCGCGAGCAAAGCCGACGCCGCGCGCCGCTCGCCGACGTCACCGGTGGCGACCATCGTGGCGAGCACGGCTGCAGCGTCGGGATTCGCGACCGCACCGAGCGCGTTGATCGCGAGCGGCCGCACACGCGTATGCACACTGCGATCGGTCGCGCGGGCGATCATGTCTGCCACCGGAACCTGACCGTCGGCGTACAGCTTGCCGAGCGCGACGAACGCGGTGCCCGCGATGCCCGGCTCGACATCCTTCGACGCCGCGAGCAGCACCTGCGGATCGGCGTCAGAAGCTTGCGCGACCTCGGCGACCGCGGCGCGCCGGATGTTGGTGTCGCTCGAGATCAGATCCGCCGCCAGGCCGCGCGCTGGTGATGGCGCCCTTCGCGGCAGCGACGGGCGCGCAACTACTTGCGGGCGTGCAGCCGCGACGACGGGCCGCGCTCGCTCGACAGGCTCCGCCGCGACCGAGGTGTCGCGAACGCGAGCTTCCGACGACGACGATCGACCGAGCCACAGGCCGAAGCCGAGCAGCGTGGTGCCGCCGAGGACGAGTGCGAGAACCCTGGCCCGCATCATTCGAGATCCGTGTAGCACCGGCAGAACGTCGTGAGGGTGGCCGCTTGCGAGCTCATCGGGATGGCAATCGACTGGTCGACGACGAACAGGGCATTGGTGTTGGTGTCCTGATCGTCGACCCAATCGCCGTTGGCGCCGCCGTTCGGGATCGTGATGCCCGAGGCGATCGCCGCCCGCATCTCCCCCGACGTGCAGATGTGCGCTCCGCCGACTTCCTGGCGGCATTTGTTCGCGCACTGCGAGAACGTCAAGGCACCCTCGTCGATGCTCTCGAGGCAGAGGCCCGCGCCGAACGCCGTGTACGCCGGCGGGCAGCCGCGATTCGTCACCCGGAAGCCACCCATGTCGAGCGGGCCGCCCATCGAGTCGCCCGATACGTCGAGGAACTGCGGGCCGTAGCGCTGGTCGTAGCGCGTGTCGGTGAACGCGGTGTCGAGCGACACCGTGTTGGCGCCGACGACGATGCCGGTGCCCGCGCCGATATCGAGCGTCACGGAGGGACCGCCGCCGTTGGTGGCCGTGAGGCCGAGACCACCGATCACGTCGGTGACATCACCACCCGTGTTGGTGTCGATGTCGTTCGCGCAGCCCCACGAGTTGGTCCCGGTCGTGAACTTGAGGAC
>JACCYD010000969.1 GCA_013696695.1 Deltaproteobacteria bacterium
CAGCGGGGCCGCCGTCGCGACCGCGGCCTGGAGCGTTTCCTTGGTGGGCGCCTTCGAGCCGCGCAACACCAGCGTCGTCGGATCGACGAACGTGAACATGTTCACGGCGCCGCTCTGGTGATGCATCGTGATCACGCCGCCCTCGTCCATCGCGGTTGCCTCGGGGAACGCTTGCTTCATCACGCACGCGATCGTCTGCTCGCGGGGCAAGCCGCGAACCACGAGCGTGATGTCGTTGTCGCTGCCATCCGGCATCGCCGCGGTGATCGAGGTGATGGCCGCGAGCGGATCGAACCCGCACTTCGCCTGCACGCCCGCGAGCTGCGGCGCGATCGCGGCCTGGATCTGCGGCCAGTACGCTACCCACAGCGGGCTCTTGCGCAGCCGCACGAGATCGATCGACATCGCCAGCGAGGTGTTCGCGGGCAGGTGCGCCAGCGGATCGGCGACGGCCGGTTTTTCGATCCGATCGTTCGGCTTGGGTTTGGTGCCCGAGCCGCAGCCGATTCCAAGCACCACCGCGATCGCGATCGTCGTCCGCATGGGCGTCGGTACCACGGCCTAGCTGCCAGGTGGGCGCGGAATGAACTTCGAGACGCGCCATCGCCGTTGATGTCACCTCCGCGTCGGTGGCGGTACCGTCGAAGTGCCAGATCCAGCTCTGGTTGGCCGCCGAACCGGTGACGTCGACGTCCAGCGTCGTCATGGACTCGGTGGGTACGATGTCGCCGGTCACTGCTTCGCGCCGGCCTCGGCTTCAAGGGCGCGAAGCAGTCTGTCGTCGACGCGTTCGAGATCGCGTACCTGTCGGCGCTGATGGCGCGCAACGAAGGAAACATCACGCTCTCCGCACAGGAAGTGGGGCTCACGCGCTACCATCTGCGCGAGCTGCTCAAGCGTCACCACCTCGAGGGCGGCGCCTCCGATTAGTTCAACTGGCCGCTGACGTCGAGCGTTTGCGTACAGCTGAAGTCCGGCGACGAGAACGCGTTGTTCCCGGTGCCGGTGATCGTTCCGGTTGTTGCGATTGCAGTGACGTCGACGCTCGTGAGTTCAACACTCTGGGAGCCATCCGGCTGTAGCTTCGTCAAGGAAATCGAGGCGGTCAACGTGGTCATGCTCTCGTCCCGTTCGAGCGAGAAGGTCGTCACGTCTTCCTCTTCGAAGTCAGTGACGACTACGAACCCTTCCTGGTGAGCGCTCACGTGTAGCAGTCTTGTCATGGTCGTATCGGCTGTCGCGCACTGTCCGTCGTTGTTCCATTGCAGCGTGAGGTTCCAGTCACCAATCGGGTCCATCAATACGGGCTGCGGCGGTGGCTGGTCCGGCTCGTCGGGCGTGTTGTCGGGGCTGAAACACGCCGCAAGGGAGATCATGCAAATGACGATGGCTTTCATGCGCGGCCTTTCTGGCTCACCAGAACTCTGATGGCTCGAGCTGGTTCACTGCACGCCGCGCGCCTGCGACGTCAGCCTCGCGGACCTCGCCTTGCACGACATCTGTTCGTGATCGGACAGACGATCGGAAACTTCCGCGTGCTCTCTCGCCTCGGTGCGGGCGGCATGGGAGAGGTGTTCCTCGCGGAGCACGTCACGGTGCGGACGCGCGTCGCGATCAAGTTGCTACGAGAGACGATCTCCGCGGATCACATGCACGTGCAGCGCTTCTTCAACGAGGCCGTCGCGGTTAGCAGGATCAAACACTCCGGCACCGCCAAGATCTACGACGTCGGGTTCCACGGCAGCCAGGCGTACCTGATCATGGAGCTGCTCGAAGGCGAGTCGCTCGCGACGCGGATCACGCGCTGCGGCCGACTCGGCCCGCATCGAATTGCCGAGATCGGCCGTCAGATCACGAGCATTCTCGACGCCACGCACGCGGCGCACGTGCTGCATCGCGACCTCAAGCCCGACAATATCTTCCTCGTTCCCGATACCGAGCTGGCGTCGGGTGAACGAGTCAAGATCCTCGATTTCGGAATCGCCAAGCTTGCCGACGCCTCGCACGTGCTGACCGGCGCGCAGACCGCGATGGGCACGCCGGCGTACATGGCGCCCGAGCAGTGGCGGGATTCGGCGACGGTCGATTGGCGTGTCGATGCCTACTCGCTCGGCTGCGTCGCGTTCGAGATGGCGACCGGCAGGCCGCCGTTCGTGGCAGCCTCGCTCGGCGAAGTTTGCACAAAGCACTTGATGGAGCCGGCTCCGTCGGTGCGCTCGCTCGCGCCGGATCAGCCGGAGGCGCTCGAACGGTTGGTCGCGCGACTGCTCTCGAAGACTCCTGCCGAGCGCGGCGAGTCGATCAAGCTGATCGGCGCGGCGTTCGTGATGGCGGTCGAGGGCGTCCCCGTGCGCGACGAGATCGACGTCCAGATCGCGGAGACGCTGCTGCCGCGAAGCGACACCACGCTCGGCAGCGCCGCCGGTCAGCACGCGCGCGAGCTCGATGCGCGACCACGTCGCGGCAAGCTCTACGGCGGAGTGGCGGTCGGAGTGTTGGGAACGATCGTCGCGATCGCGATCGCAGTCGGCGATCGCGGTCAGGCCCCGGTCCCGTTGCCGACCCCGACGTCGAGCTCTCCGAAGGTGGCCGAGGCGGAGGTGCCCGTCGTGCCCATCGTCGCGCCCGACACCGCGAAGGTCGCGGTCGCGCAGCCCGACGCCGCGACCACGCCTCCCGTGGTCGCCGAACCCGAGACCGCGATGGTGACGTGGAAGATCGAATCGACTCCGCCGGGCGCGGAGGTCTACCGTGAGATCGGCGGGTTCGTCGGTCGAACGCCGGTCGCGTGGCGCGTCGTGCAGGGCTCGGCGTCGGAGGTGTTTCTGGTGCGCCGCGCCGGCTATCGCGAGGCCCGCGCCAAGCTGACCACCGAGGCCGACCTGACGCGACGCGTGCAGCTCGTCGAGTTGCCGAAGCCGCGGCCGAAGCAAGTCGAATCCACGAAGCCGACCGCAACGCCGCCGGCCCCACGGCCAAAACGACTCGAGGTATTCGACGAGAAGAAGCAACCGCGTCGTCTCTAGCGATCGCGCGAAAACGGAGATCAACAGGAGTATCAGCATGTGGATTCAACGCATCATCGTCATCGTGTTGATCACGACGAGCGGCTGCTCGTTCGCGTTCACCAAGAAGCCCAGCAGATCCCAGACCGGCGAGGTCTCGTGCAACTCGTCGTGGACCTGGCCCGTGGTCGACACCGTGGTCGCGGGAATCAGTGTCGGCCAGGCGATCGCGGCCGGCAGCAAGTCGACAAACCCGGGAACCGAGGCCGACGATGCGAAGTCGGACATCGTCCTCGGGGGCGTCGTGGTCGGCGCCGCAGCCGCCGCGGGTGCGGCTTACGGCTACTACCGCGTTTCGCACTGCAAAGCCGCGAAGAAGGACGAGCACATCGCGATCCAGCCTCTCCCGAAGCCCACGCCAGACAATCCGGCGACGGCGCGGGCCAGGCCGCCTGTGGAAGCACCGATCGCTAAACCTGCACCTGTCGTCGCCGACGCCGAGATCACGGCGAGGGCCCACACCAAACGTGGCGACGAGCTGTTCGATGCCGGCAACTTTACCAAAGCGATCGTCGAGTACCAGGCGGCGTTCGCGCTCGTCCCTTCCCCGAAGCTGCTCTACAACATCGCAAGCGCCTACGACGAGCTGCACGACTTTGGTCGCGCACGCGAATACTTCCAGCGCTACGTCGACGCCGATCCGAGCGGGACGGCTGTCGATGCCGCCCGACGTCGCATCACCGAGATCAACGCGCGCCAGACCAACTGATCGGACCGGCGGGGCCGACACCGCTCGTCGTGAACGCCGAGAAGTCGGGCTGGTCCTCGTCTCCACCTCGTGGTGAGAACGGCATGCCCGCCGCCTTGCGAACCGACTCCCACCGGCCTGAGCCTCGAGCGACAACGCCAGCTGTTGCGGAAGGAACAGCTTCGGAACGATCCCATGTACGTGCCCATCAGTCGCGTCATCGCGCGCGCGTATCCTCAGGGGTGGCAGCCGACGGGCACCGTATCGACGACGAGATCGTCGAACCACACGTCGAGCGGGCCACTCATGACGCCAGTCGGTCCTGCGCGAACGCGGGGCGCGCGCCGTAGCGGCCTGGCCGCGAGCGCGATCGCCAGGCCGCGATCCGCCGGCTCGCCGGGCACTCGAACTGAGCTACTCGAAGCGCGTCACGAACGCGGCTTCGGTGCCGGCGTTGTTTTGTCCGACCCGGATCTCGGTTTCGTTCTGCGCGAAGCGCGCCGACGTGAACGGAACGGCATGTTCGTGAAGTCGATCGCCGGCACCACTTCCCCTGCATCGACGAACGGATCGCTCTTCGTCGGACGGCGGTTGATCACGGGTGGCGCAGGGTTCGTTCCTGTGAGCAGTGGTGCACGAACGATCGTGAGCTCGTCGCGCGAGACATCTCTCGACGAGAGATTTCAATCGCGCCACTCAGCGGCACGCTGACCGGATTGCTGAACGTCTGTCCGACGACGGCGCGTGTTGCTACCTTGAGCTCGCCGGTGACCCCCGAGACCGGGGCGAGGTGGTAGAGGGACCATCTCGAGCTCGATGGTAACCCGATCCGCGACGAGGGTGCATCCGAGCTCGCGACGGGCTCCTGCTGCGAAATCCGTCGACGGGTGCGCTGCGTGCGGATCGGGAGAAGGACGAGCGTGCGCAGCGATCGCGCTCACTCCTACGTCGCGACGCGCCCGACGAGCGCCGAGCGTTGCGACAGCCGATGGCGCGCCGCGATCTTCGCGATGAACACGCTCTTGCGCATCATGACGCGCTGGCCTGTGTTCGCTCGCGATCCGCGCGGTCGTAGATCGCGCGGACCACGTCGTCCATCGGTGGATCCTCGACGGTGAAGTCGTGGATGTGCCCGCCGCGTAGAGCGGCTTGCAGCACCGCCTCGATCGGCGCGACATCGAGATCGACCTCGAGCTCGATGCGATGCGGCTCGCGGCGCACGATCTCCACGCCCGCGATCGCGAGCTCCGCCCGTCGCACTAGCCGACGGTCATGCGGCCGCCGTCGCGCAGCGCTCGCGGGACGAGCACGCTCGGTTCGCTCGTCGTGATGAGCCACAGTTGATGCGCGGCGCGCGTGACGCCGATGTGCAGCAGGTGACGTTGACGTCGACGGCGATGACGTAGTTGAACTCGAGGCCCTTGGCCTCGCCGATGTCCGGCGCCGTGACGTCGGTGCTCTCGAAGCCCGCGCGGCACGACCGGATCGGTCATGAGCTCCGCCCAGTCGACGCTATGCGGACACCACACGTCGGATGCCGAGCATCGCGCGGCCGTGCCATGCGCAACGCCATGCCGCCGTGTCGTGACGATGATGGCATCGCGCACGCACCACCGGCGTGGTGTCCTGACCTTGTCCCGTTCATTTGCAAGACCCGAGGTCTTTGCCCGTCGTGCGATGACAGGCGCATGGCGGATGGCGCCGTGCGCCGCCTGAAACCACGACACCGCCATCCTGAGTTCCCGACAACTCGTCGCAGGATCGACCAGCTACCCTGGTTCGCGTAACTCCGTATACTGGTCGAGTGAGCGATTCTGCACGCCGAACGAATGCGGCCACTGCGAGTGACCTCGCGGCACTGCCCGACAAGCAACCGGCCGAGGTGATCCGTGGTGCGATCGTCGAGAAGGCGGCGCCGAGCTACGAGCATGGCGATGCACAGAGCTCGCTCGCTGAGCTTCTCAAGCCGCCATTTCAACGGGGACGCGGTGGCCCCGGAGGATGGTGGATCGCGACGGAGGTCGAGATCGAGCTCGAGACACACGAAGTGTATCTGCCAGATGTCGCGGGATGGCGACGCGACCGCGTGCAACGACCGCGTGGGCGGCCGATCCGCATCCGCCCCGACTGGATCGCCGAGATCCTCTCGAAGTCCAACGCCGAGAACGATCTCGGACCGAAGCGGATCTCATATCACCGTGCCGGCGTGCCCCACTACTGGATCGTAGATCCCGAGCACGAGACGTTGACCGTGTATCGTTGGAGCAGCGAGGGCTACGTCGTGCACCTCACCGCCGGGCGGCGCGAGCGAGTGAGGGCCGCGCCGTTCGAGGACATCGAACTCCAGATCGGCCAGCTGTTCGGCGAGTGACGTCGGGTTTCGCAAGCGGCTTGACGGTGGCCAGATGTCGAGGCGGCGTCGCCTCGCGTCGCACGTCGCAGCAGGTGCTCCACCAGCTCGCGTGGTCCCAGAGGAACTTTCGGCGAAGCCGAGCCGATCTCTGACTCCGAGTACTCGGGGTACTCGGGGCACTCCGGGTTGTCTCTGAACGTCCTGCTCGGGCCGACTGGCACTGCCGCTAGAGCACCGATCAGGTTGATGCCGTAACGAAATCGATCGGTTAGCGGTGGCGATCGACGGCCGGTAGCGGTTCGTGATCCTCTCGCCGGCGATGACCATCGCGCGCTGGAGTCCGAG
>JACCYD010000994.1 GCA_013696695.1 Deltaproteobacteria bacterium
GCACTGCGCTCCGCCGCGACCTTGTCGGAGGCGACGCGCTCCGCGGCCGCCTGCGCATCGCGCTCGGCGCCGGGCACGCCCGCGGCAGTGGCGTTGGCCTGCGCTTGCTTGGCCAGCTCCGACTGCGCCAGCGCGACCGAATCCTGCGCTTCCGAAGCGCGGCGCGCGCGCGCGTTCTCTTCCGCCAGCTTCGTCGCGGCCACAGCCTTTCCACGTATCTCGAGATCGGATCGCGTACGCGCGATCGCCTGCTCGACATCCGACACGCGCTTCGCACGCGCGATCGCGCTCTGCGCCTGCTCGGCCTCGACGCGCGCGACCTCGGCGGTCGCCGCCGCCGCCTTCTTGGCCTCGACCGCAGCCTCGCTCGCTCGCAGCGACAGCTCGGCCTGCGCGCGATCGATCGCCGCATTTGCTTCGGTGGCACGGCGCGCCGCCGTCCGCTTTTCTTCCTCGGAGGCATGCGCTGCCGCCTCGACGCGCGCCTGCTCGCGCTGTCTGTGCTCGCGCACCGCATGCTCGGCAGCCGCGCGGACCTCGGCGATGCGACGCGCCTCGGCCTCGGCTTCAAAACGCTCGGCCTGTTGCTGGGCGACCAGCGCGCGGATCTTCGCCTGCGCTTCCTCGCGGAATCGTTTGAGCTCGGCTTCGGGATCGAGCTCTGCACGGCGCTTCGCCTCGGCTTCCGCGTCGGCGGCCATCTGCGTATCGGCTTCCTGTTTCGCCTTGCCATCGGCTTCGGAGATCAGCCTCGCCGCGTCCGCGCGTGCGTCGACCGCGGCGCGTCCCTCGGCATCCGCCTGCATCGCTGCCCACGCGGACGTCTCTTCGGCGGCCTTCGCGTCGACCTTGGCCTTGGCCGCTGCGCCGCGCGCTTGCGCGGCCTTGGCTTCGGCGGCGGTCGCCTTCGCCTCTTCCGAGTCGCGCCGTCCGCGCTCGAGCTCGGCGGATTCGTCGAAGATGATCTTCGGCTCGTCGAAGCCGACGTCGCGCGGGAAGATCTTCTCGCGCTTCGCGGTGTCCATCAACGCTTCGAGCTTCTCGCGTGGCTCGTCGCGCGTCGGCATCGTGATCTCGCCCGACGCGTGCGCCGCGGGCACGACACCGGCGAGCGTGCCCTGGATCTCCGCCCCGACGACGCGAGGTACCAGCGCGCCCCAGTCGATGTCGGGCTTGGTCATCGGGGACACCGCGATCGGCGTGTTCGCGCGCCGCTTCTTGCGCTTGCGCCGCGACTCCTTTTCCTTCCGGTGCTGCCCCGTCGCGTCGGCCGACTTGAGCGGTCCGCTGTCCGACGCCGCGCGCGCCTGATCGTCGCGCGGCCCACCGACGAGCCACTCCTCGATCGAGAGCACCGCACGCCACGTCGCCCTCGGCCGTGGTGCGGTCGCCTGCCGGAGCAGCCCCGCTTCGACGGCACGCTGGGTCACCCGCAGGGTCTCGAACACGCGATACGGCGAATCCTCGAGGACATCCGCGAGCACGCGGTGGCCATCGAACATGCGCAGCACGCCGTGCACCTCGGTGGGCACCTGCTTGCCCAGCATCTGGATGCGTGGGACATCCTGCTCGAGCACGTTCGACGGCGACAACGAGCCACTCGAATCGCGAATGCTCGACAGAAACCGCTCCGCATCGGTGAACAGCTCGTCGGGGGACAACGGGATCTGTTGCCGCCGCACCACATCCTCGTGGTGAAAATCGAACCGCGCGTCGGTCCACAGCAGCAGCTGGTGCAGCGCCGCCTGACCGTGAATCAGGCCGACCTGCGCCGAGGTGACCTCGCCATGAAAGAAGCGGACCTCGCCGCGTCGCAGCCCGCGGATCAACGTCAGCACCGCGCTCCGGCCGAGCACCGACAGCGCCCGCACCAGCGTGAACACTCCCGTGGTCTCGGCGAGGCTACCGACGATGTGCGCGCGCTGCGTCGCCGGTTGGCCCCGCAGCAGGCGGCCGATCGTCACCACGTCGCGGAGGTGGGCCGGCAGGAGCACGACCTCGTCGGCGCCGGCGGCCTCGGCATCGGTGCGGCGCACCCCGCGCCCGGCGAACACGATCGGTGCGTCGATGTTCGCCGCCTCGAGCCGATTCCGCGCCCGCTTGATCAGCTCGAGCGCCTTGGTCTCCCCGGACCCGCCCACCACCACCAAGCTCGCTTCATTATCACCGTTCGCGAACAGCTCCAGTTGCGAGATGTCGGAGGCCATCGAGGCCACCCGGACCGGGACGCCCTCGCGCTCGAACCCGAGCTGGACCTGACGGCTTGCCCGGCCATCTGGATCCAGGACGATGACTTTCGAGGGTCCCGACATGCAGAGCGAAAGAGTGTGCAGTATAACCGTTCGACGTCGCCCGGGTGGCGCCACGTTTCTGTGATTGTTCTAGAAATCCTCAACGGCACCGCGACGCAGCGGACGCATCGTGTTCTCGCGAGCGGCGGGACTGCCACGCTCGGTCGATCACCGGCGAGCACCGTCGTCGTCACCGACTTTCATCTCTCCGGAGATCACGCGCAGATCTCGCAGATCGGCGAGCACTTCGTGTTCCGCGACCTGCGCTCGACCAACGGCTCCGCCATCGAGCGCGATGGTCGCCGCATCGCGGTCGACGCCGCCGCGCGCTGGGAGGTCGCCCTCGCCGACGGCGATTTCATCCTGCTCGGCAACCCGGCCGATCCGGTTCGCATCTCGGTTCGCATCGGCGACGAGGGCGAAGACGATCTCGGAGATCGTCTGATCGCATCTCGCTCGATCATGGATCTGCCGCAGCTGGCGGATCAGCTCGAGAGCGATCCGGTCAGTGCACTCCGGATCTACAAGGCCCTCCAACCTCTCGGCGCCCGGCTCGAGCCCACCGAGGTCATCGAGGCCACGGTCGCCGCGAGCTTCGAGCTGCTGTCCCGCTGCACCCACGTCGCGATCTTGCTCCGCTCCGATAACGACAAGGATCGGTTCTCCCTCGCCGTCTCCCGCCAGCGCCCCGCGAGCGATCCCTCCATCCCGGCCCCCGCCGCCGATCCCGTCCGCGCCTCTCGCGCCGTGCTCCGCCGCGTCCTCAGTGATCGCGCCGCGGTGCTCACCGCGAACGCGCTCGAGGCGCTGTCCTCCGAATCGATCCTCGGCGGCTCGATCCTCTCGATCCTCGCGGTCCCGCTGTGGCGCGGCGACGACATCATCGGCCTCATCCAGTGCGACAACCGCGCGTCGACCGGCATGTTCAGCGAGAACGATCTCGAGGTCGCGCTGCTGCTCGCCGGGCAGGCCTCGCTCGCGATCGATAACGCCACGCTCGTCCAGCGCCTGCGCGTCGCCGAGGAACGGGCACGCGGCGAGAACGTCTATCTCAAGCGCAAGGAGCAGAAGATCAAGTTCGACAACATCATCGGCGACTCGCCGGCGATGAAGGCCCTGCTCGCCCAGCTCGAGCGCGTGATCGATACGCGCGCCACCGTCTGCGTCGAAGGCGAGACCGGCACCGGCAAGGAGCTGATCGCCTCCGCCATCCACCATCAGTCCGGTCGCCGCGACAAGATGTTCGTCGCGCAGAACTGCGCCGCGATGCCCGAGAACCTCCTCGAATCGGAGCTGTTCGGTCACAAGCGCGGCGCCTTCACCTCGGCCGACTCCGACAAGAAGGGGCTGTTCGAGATCGCCGACGGCGGCACGCTGTTCCTCGACGAGATGGGCGAGATGCCGATGACGCTGCAGGCCAAGCTGCTGCGCGTGCTCCAGGAAGGCACCATCCGCCCGGTCGGCGCCACCTCCGAGAAGCAGGTCGACGTCCGCATCATCTGCGCCACCAATCGCGATCTCTCCGCCGAGGTCGAGAAGGGCGCGTTCCGCCAGGATCTCTACTACCGGCTGATGGTGTTCCCCATCAAGCTGCCGCCGCTGCGCGACCGTCGCGAGGACATCCCCGCGCTGGGCGCGCACTTCCTCAAGCGCTACACCGACGAGTATCGCGTCGAGATCCCCGGCTTCACGCAGGACGCTCTCGATGCGCTCGCCGCGTACAACTGGCCGGGCAACATCCGCGAGCTCGAGAACGAGATCCAGCGCCTCGTCATCCAGGCCGAGCCATCGCACTGGCTCGAGATCACCGATCTATCGCCGCGCCTCCGCAAGATCGAAGGCACCGTCACGCGCATCGCACCCAAGCAGGGCACGCTCAAAGAGATGATGGAGCAGGTCGAGCGCTGGCTGCTCACCGAGGCGCTCCGCGATCACGGCGGCAACAAGACGAAGACTGCGGTGACGCTCGGCATCACGCGCGAAGGTCTCCACAAGAAGCTCGCCAAGTTCGGCGTGTGATGCGCGGTCGGGCGATGGTGGGGGTCGTGCTCGCGGTGGCCGCATGCGGCGCACCACCCGTTGCGACGAAGCCGGTCGACCCGCCTAAACGCGAGCCGTTCGCCGATGCGTTCGACGATGCCGCGATCACCGGTCGCGTACTGCTGAACGGTCAGCCGGTGCCCGAGTTCGGGATCGTCGTCGTGGCGAACCGATGGATGAAGCCACCTGCAATTCCGGTACGCCAACCCGGCGGTCGCTTCGAGGTCCATGTTCCTGCTGGAACCTTCGACTTGATCATCGCGGGCCCCGGGTTCGCCCGCACCATGCTCGTCGAGAAATCACTCCGACCCGGCGTGATCACCGATCTCGGAGACATCACGCTGAAGCCCGGCTTCACCATCTCCGGTCAGATAACCGATATGACGGGACGGTCGGTTCCCGGTGCCGAGATCACGGTCGAGCAGACGTCTGGCGCACCTCGCGAT
>JACCYD010000998.1 GCA_013696695.1 Deltaproteobacteria bacterium
GCACTGCGCGTGCTCGCCCCGCCACCACCGCCCGTCGAAGGGCCGCCGGCCGAAGCGTCGCTCATCGGGCTCCCGGACCTCGAAGTCCGATGATCGGCTAGTTTGACCCCCCAGATTGCGCAGGTACGGGGGGCTCCGGACGGTCGAGCCGCGCATGGTTCCAGCTCACTTCGAATCGAACCTGAACAACAGCTGGCCGAGCAGCACGCGTGAGTCGTCACCGATTGCGCGCTCACTCACCTTGATGAACGTGCCGTTCGAGCTGCCGAGGTCCGCGAGATAGACGCGGCTCTCGCGCAGTGACACGCGCGCGTGCAAACCCGACATGAAGCCGTCGTCTTCGAACTTGATGTCGCCGACCGAGCGACCGAGCGTGACGGCGCCACCGAACAGCAGATACGCCGCGCCATCGAGGCCGTGGCCGATGACCGTCGTCAGCTTGCCCCAATAGCCCGGGTTGGGGCTGCACACCACGTCGGTGTCGTCGGTTGGCGTTGCCTCCGGGATCCGATCGAAGCGCACGATCTGCTGGCCGATCCGGAACACCTGGCCATCCGTCAGCTCCTCCTCTTGCGTCAGCTGGACGAACACGCCGTTGACGCTCGCGAGGTCGCGAATGATTGCACCGTTGCCGCGAATCTCGATCTCCGCGTGGAGCGGGGAGAGGTAGCGGTCGGTCTCGAAGATCGGATCGACGGTGCGCCCGACCTTGTTGATCCCGGCGCGAAGCTCGAATCGACCACCTTCGCTGCCGTCGTTCCGGATCAGCATGAGCGCGAACGGCGCTTGCCGTTGCAGTTGTGGTGCGACGGCCATCGGCGACACTGCCTCGTCCATGCGAAAGCCACAGGTGCCGCAGAACCGGAAGCTCGGCGGCACGTCGCGGCCGCACGATGGGCAGCGTCGCAGGGCCGGCGCCGCATTCGGCCCGGGCGGCACGAAGCCCGGCAGCGGGAAGCCGGTCACTGATGGCGGCGGCATGCCGACGGCGGGTGGACCCGCAGCGATCGATCCGAGCGGCATCGGTGCATTCATCGGTCCTGCCGGACCCATCGGTCCGGGAAGTGCTGATGGCGCCGGATCCGCCATCATCGTCTTCATCATCCCCAGGTCGCCGCCGGCGGGTCCCGGACCCGAAGCAGTCAGCTCGCAGCCGCACCCGAGGCAGAACTTGTAGTGGCTCTGGTTCTCCTTCCCACATCGGTCGCAGACCCCGGTTGATGTCATGACGGGGCGCGGTGCTGGTGCCGGAACCTGGATCGCGGCGCCCATCGGCTGCGGTCCCGCGGAAGACGCACCGACCGGGGCGACGAGCGCAGCGCCGAGCTTCTGGAAGTGCAGCCTCGCCAGATGCTCGGGCGGAAGATTGGGGCCGGTCGGCATTGGATCTTCCCAGTAGGTCGGCCGCACGAAGCTGGGACGGTTGAGCGACAGCGCGTGGTCGTACTCCTGCCGCACGAACTTGCTGTGCATCGAGTTGTGCGACCAGAACAGCTGGAACGCATCGGCTTCCTCGATCAGGCGAAGCAGTCGGTCGTTCCAGACCTCGCCGGTGCGCAGGTGCACCCAATCACGCAGGTAGTCGTCGCCCATCGCGCGCGCGTAGCTCTCGAACTGATTGACGATCGCGACGTCGCGATGCGAATACGACGCGAAGATCTTGCGGTACGTGCGGGCGACCGCCTGCTCGCTGACGTGCGGCTCCGGACGCGCGGCGTCGACCTTCACCGATAACGTGATCTCGGCGATCACGATCGCCCCGAGGAACACGGTGAGCCGACCGCGCACCGTCTTGCCGTGAAGCTCCGCACCCGCGCGCATGCGGAACTCTTCGCGGTGGACGGGCTCGAGCCACGAGAAGGTGCGGCGAGGTGGATTGATCTCGATGCCCGGCAACTCGGGCACGAACGTCAGCTCGCCTTCGGCCGGAATCGCGGCGCCGGCGTCCTGGGTCACCGGCTGGTACGCCTGCGCTCGCTCGCCGAGGACTTGTTGCGCCTGCCGCTTCACCTCCTCGACCGGATCCGGCAGATCGTCCTCGCCCGGCCGACGCTCGGCGAGGTGCGCGAACGCGACCAAGGGATGCCACTTGCCAGGATCGATCGTGCGTGGGCGATAGACAGTGAACTGGACGTTGTCGTCGAGCTGGATCGGCCGCGCGATCAAGGACTCGACTTCGGCGAGCGCAGCCGGCGAGCGCATGACCTCGGCGAAGCCGGCGAGCGCCTGATCTCCCGGCGTGGCCGCCGAGTACGCCCAGCGCGCGAGCAGGGGTTCGGCGCGCACCAGCGCTTGCGCGGCCCTGACCAGCAACACGCCGGCATCGCGGACCACCGCGGTCAGCGCGGGATGGTCCGCAAGCGCCGCGGCCAGCGCATCGAGTGCCATATACAAATCAAGCGGCGGGCCGTTGACGACGGCGAGATCGAGTGGACCCTCGAACGCGCCGGCTTCGCGCGCGGCGCGGAGCGCCGGCAGTGCATCGAGGTGGCCGTGAAGCGGTTCGCCGAGGCCGAGCACCGCCTCGATCCCGCGCCGTGCGATCGGATCGCGCGCCTTCGCGAGCCGGCCGCGCAGGACATTACCAGCGAGCGCGATCTCGATCGCGCGCCACGCGCCTGCGCAGCACGCGTGTAGTGCCTCGACGAGCTCGATCGGGATGGGCGCACCCGGCTGTCGCTGGTTCGTGATCGCCGCGAGTGCGGTCTGCGCCGTCATCCCGTGCACCGCGCGATACTACGCCTCGCACCGTGCTGCTCGTTCGTCACGATCGAGTTTCATAGGACCGCGCCACGCGGCGTATCACTCACCGCATGCTCGCCGCAAATCGCTGCGTCCGCCGCACGGGCAGCGGAGTGAGAGCGGGCCCGTGTTGCTCGCGTCCGAGGCTCGGACACCGACGAGGTCGGCGCACTCGGTGAGCGCCGCGCGATCCCACGACTCGAAGCCAACCCTTCGCATGAATCCCGATCCCGATCTTGGCGTGCGTGGACAAAGCTAGCGGAATTGCGCGACGAACGCTTCCTGCTCGGCGATCTTGGCCTTGCGGATCGCCTCGCCGGTCGACTCGTCCGCGCCGAGCTCGAGGAGCGTGTCGTACACGGGCGTGTTCAGGTAGCTCGCACAGGTCGCGAGTGGCGTGTAGTTATCGTGATCGCGCGCCTCGAGGTCGAGGCCGCGCGCGGCGAGCACGCGGAGCATGTCGGCGGTCCCGCCGAGCGCTGCGTGGTGGAGAGCGGTACGACCTTTGTCATCGAGATCGAACGGGCAGCTTTTGGCGATGCAGCGATCGAGGATCGCGATCGCGCCGCCGCGCGCCGCGGCGTGCAGCGCGGAGG
>JACCYD010001012.1 GCA_013696695.1 Deltaproteobacteria bacterium
GACCGGTGCACACGCCGCCAACCATCTGCTCGGGCGACATGTAATCGAGCGTCCCGATCATCTGACCCGCGGTCGTCAGGTCGGTCGAATCGAAGCTGCTCGATTGGAGGATCTTGGCGATCCCGAAGTCGAGCACCTTCACGAAATCGGGATGCGGCGCCTTGCAGAGGAAGATGTTCGCCGGCTTGAGATCGCGATGCACGATCCCGAGCGCGTGCGCTTCGGCGAGCGACTCGCAGGTGGAGCGCATGATCGCGAGCACGTCGCGCCACGGCAGCGGGCCGCGGGAGGAAAACCGATCCGCGAGGCTCTCGCCTTCGAGGAGCTCCATGACGATGAAGCGCGTGCCGTCGCGATCCTCACCGAGCTCGAACGTCGTCACGGTGTGGCGATTCGCGAGGCTCGACATCGCGACGGCTTCACGACGAAAGCGCGCGCTGACCGACGGATCCGAGCTGTGCTGTGCGAGCAGGACCTTGACCGCGACGATCTGCGACGTCTCGAGCGATCGCGCGCGATAGATCGAACCGAAACCACCCGACGCGATCTTCGACTCGATGAGGTAGCGCCCGTCGAGCGCCTTGCCGAGCAACGGATCGACAGCCTTCGCACCGACGCGCGAACCGCACTGACCGCAGTACGTCGTCGTCGGAGTCGAGGAGCCGGTGCATGCTGCGCACGTCATCGAGGTACCTTCATGAAACCAAACGCACGGGGGATGTATTCGCGTCGTGAAGGGATGCATGACCATGAGGAGCCTCGAGAAACAGTGTGAATAATCGCGACACTCCGCTGGGCAGCGGGGCGATCGCAGCGACGTAACTCGCGGTAGACACAGCGCGCTTCGTCGGTTCCGTCTCTCGTTCGATCTACGACGACGACGCCATGACGGATCGTGCCGTCACCTGCCGGCGCGCGTCATGTGCGCGTCACTGCTGGTGATCGAGGCCTGCCGCGATCGAAGTCCCGCGGACGCTTTTACAACCGGCTCGCGACGACCAGCGCCAGGATCACGCCGAGCACGAGGGCGAGCGTCCATACGACGCGACGCACGATGACATCGCGCGATTGCGTGCCGGCCATGTCGTAGGTCTTGACCTCGACCATGCTGCCGCGCGACGGAGGCTGGGTGCGCCACGCATTCGGATCGATCGCCGCGAGCGACACGCGCGGATCGAGCGCTTGCGGCGGCGGCGTGTGACCGAGCACCGGCGGCGGCGTGTGGCCGGGCATCTGCGGCGCCGGGGGCTGTGGATAGCCCGGGTACCCCGGGTAGTGCGGAGCCGCAACCGGCACCTGATACGCAGCGGCTGCGTACGGCTGCGCCGGCGTGTGCGGGATCGCGGGCGTCGACTCCGGCACGCGCACTGGTTGCGAGCCGTCGCGGTTATCGTCGCGATACACGGGGACCGGCTGCGAATCGCGGCCGTCGTAGCGAGCGACCGGCTGCGACTCGCGCGGATCGCGCTTCGGGAGCTGCAGCGATTGCCACGCACCAGGATCCGCCTGCTGCACCGGCTTGTCGGCGAGCGCCACCGGCTGCGAATCGCGATCACGTCGCACGACATGCGGCGTCGGCCCGGTCTCGCGCTTGGGACGCGGCTCGCCCGGCTGGCTCTCGCGCTTCGCGGCACTCGGGTTGAGGACCGGCGACGACGGCTCGCGACGGATGATGTTCGGTGTGGCGGGCGGCGAGCTGTCGCGCTTCGGCCGATCGTGCACCATCGCAGGTGGCTCGCTCGCGCGCTTCGGGCGCCCGTCCAGCGTGGGCACCGGCTCGTTGCGCAGCGGGAGCGGAGGCGTGCCGCGCTTCGGGCGCGGTGCGGCGACCACCGTTGCCTCGGCGTCGATCAACACCGGCGCCGGGGTGTGCATCACGCGCGTCGCGCCCTCGTGCATCGGTGCGATCACGCGATCGAGATCCGCGGCGAGATCGGAGACATCGACGTACCGATTCTGCGGCTCGCGCTCGAGGCACTTCATCAAGATCCGCTCGAGCTCCGGCGGCACGCCACGAATGCCGAGCGGAGGCGGGGTCTGCGTCAGCAAGGCGGCGAGCATCGCGGTCGGGCTCGAGGCGTCGGAGAACGGACGCCGTCCGGAGATCATCTCGTAGAGCACGATGCCGAGCGTGTAGATGTCGGTCTTGCCAGTGCACTGCCCACCGACCATCTGCTCGGGCGCCATGTAATCGAACGTGCCGATCATCTGGCCGGCTTGCGTGAGCTCGGTCGAGTCGAGCTCGCTCTCGCGCATGATCTTCGCGATGCCGAAGTCGAGCACCTTCACGAAGTCCGGGTTGCCGTCCGTCCCCTCGAGGTGAATGTTCGCGGGCTTGAGATCGCGATGGATGATGCCGAGCGAGTGGGCCTCGTACAGCGAGTTGCAGACCTGACGACCGATCGCGACGACGCGTTCCCACGACAGCGAGCCCTTCGCGCGGAACTGCTCGTACAGGCTCTCGCCGTGCAGCAGCTCCATGACGATGTACAGCGAGCCATCGGGTGCCTCGCCGAGCTCGTACGCGTGGATCGTGTTCGGCGACTTGAGCTGTGCGAGCGTCGCGCCTTTGCGGCGAAACCGCGCGATCACGCGCGCGTCGGACGTCGCGAGCTCCGCGTGGAGCACCTTGAGCGCGTACTGCTGAGCGGTCTCGACGTGGGTCGCGCGATAGATCGCACCGAAGCCGCCCGCGGCGAGCCGGAAATCGATCCGATAACGGCCATCGAGCACCGTCCCCATGAGCGGATCGATGCGCTCGACCATCGTTCGGTCGTTGTGCTCGTCACGCATCCTTCGGTCGTTGCTCATGTTCAGGTCGGCAGGACACAGCTGTTACCAGACGCTTTTGAACGACTGCCGACGGGTCCCGTATTCGTAGCTTCCCCGTCCCCGATTATCGAACGACCGCGGGGAGATCAGGGACTTTTTGGTGCAGGGGATGTTTGGAGATTTGCGGCCGTACCCCCGCCACAGGCCGCTAAGCCCGCGGGGATGGGCACGCTGAACTTGGCAGGCTCGAGCGGGAGATTGATCGCCCGCTCCTCGTCCTTCCACTCGACCAGCAGGTCGGCCTGCTGCTGGGGGGACTTGAAGCGGGTCTTGCCGGGGACCCGGTGGCTGACCTGCTTGGCGTCCGCGACCGTGCGGAAGTCGGTGTTCTCGACCGACCACACGGTCTTGCCATCCTTGACGAGCTCGGCCGACAGCACGTCGAATCGGTTCTCGCGCGCATCGATCACCAGATTCTGCGTCCCGCCCTCGCCCGTCAGCGTGACGCGCGCGTAGCCCTTGCTCGCATCCCACGTCACGGTGCCGGTGGCACCCTCGAGCGTCGGCGGCGTGCCCTGGGCGAGATGATGGAAATCGTCGGGCTCGAGCTCGACGCGCAGCAGCGCTCCGATCGAGCTCTTGTTGCACGGGCCGGCGATCTGGCAGTTGTTCTGGAAGTCGACGTACGTGAAGTTGGCGCCGTCGCACGCCATGTCGATCAGCACGTCGCCCGACGGCTTGAGCGCGTTGAACCGCACCTGCCGCTGCGCGGTGCCCATCACCCAGACCGTGCCCTTCGCGCGATCCTTGCCGAGCCAGTAGTCCATCTGCGTCTGGACCTTGAACGACGTCCGCACCTTCCGCGCCTCGTCGAGCTTCGCGACCACGTCCTTGACCGTCTCCAAGGCGGGTGGCTTCGGAAAGTTCGCTTTTCCTCCCGGACAGCCAGCGAGCAGGCACACGGCGAGCAAGGCAACTCTGTTCATCACGAGCGTCATAACAGGAACCCGCGCGTGAATCCTTCCCGGCCATGCGATCCGGATACGAGCCGACGGCGATGCTGGATGGGCGAGGCGCGATTCACGACGTGCGTGGCGGGACGGTGACATCGCGCAACTGCGCATGATCGAGCGTTGCCAGACGACGGTGCGCGGCTCACGGCCCGGCCTTACTGTGCCGGCATGTCAAAGGTGATCCCGCACAACTGGGAAGTCCCGCAGGTCTTCCGCGACCGCCTCGGGGCGCACGCAGGCCGGCAACGCACGATGCATCACGAGGGGCACCTGCTGATCATCCTGCACGAGCCACCGAAGGCCGAGACCACCGAGCGTGCCGCGCGGATCTACTGGCGCAAGCCCGATGCGACGTGGAAGGCCACGGGCTCCAATGCGACGACCATCGCCGCACTGCGCGCGCTCGTCGAGGACTACCAGGCGGCAGAGGATGCGATGGAAGCGCGCTCGGTGGCCGCCAAGCGATCGACCGATTGGTTCGAGCTGATCCACGACACTGCACCGCTGCTGCGTGCCGCGCGCGGCATGCACGCCGCGCTACAGGAAGCGCGCGAGCATGCGAAGACCGATACGCAGGTGATCGCGCTCCGCGATACCGCGCAGGACATCGAGCGCACGCTCGAGCTGATCCACAACCATGCGAAGAGCGGCCTCGATTATGCGATCGCGAAGAGCACCGAGGACGCGGCGACGAACTCCGAGCACGTGCTCGAGTCAGGTCACCGGCTCAACCTGATCGCGGCGACGTTCCTCCCGATCACCGCGCTCGGCTCGTTGTTCGGCATGCAGCTCGAGCACGGGCTGGAGCACGACAACGCGCCCTGGGTATTCTGGGGCGTCGCGATCGCCGCCTTCGCGCTCGGCCTGATCGTGCGCGGCTCGCTGCCGAAGGCGAAAGCCAGCGCGTGACTACGGCGTGATCGGGCCGTATTGCGGCACGTCGATCCGCCACAATCCGTCGACGCGAACCAGATCCATGCGCGCGCCACCGTCGGGCGAGGCGACGTAGACGACCGCGCGATCGCCCTGCTCCTCGACGAGCGTGATGTCGGCAGGCTGGGTGCCTTCGAACGTGCCGACGCTGACCATGTCCTTCGCGGTGTAGCGAACCGCAGCGCCGACGAAGTCCGTGCCGCGCTTGGCCTCGACCTCGAGACGCGCGCGCGTCGACGGCGACAGCATGGCGAACACGGTCTCGCGATCGCCCGCCTTCGCGGCATGGATGAAATCGCGCACCGCGATCTCGGGGCCGCGCTCGCCGGGACCGCAGCTACGTCCGGCGACGGCCACCGCGACCGCCATCGCGGCGATCGCACTGGTGACGCCGGCGAGCGTCGAGCGTCGGGAGCTCAGTGCGAGCGCCATGTCAACCCTGCGCCTTTGCCACTGGCGGCCGCCACAGGCCGAGCTTCTTGTGGACGTCGGCCATCGTGCGTTGCGCGATCTCGCGCGCCTTCGCGGCACCGTCGACGAGCGCGTCGGTGACCCGCTGCGGATTTGCGATCAGATCCGCGCGCCGCTCGACGAACGCCTTGAAGTGCTCGTTCATGTTGTCGGCCAGCTTGCCCTTGCAATCGACGCAGCCGATGCCGGCGGTGGTGCAGCCCTCGCGCACCCACGCGTTGTCGGCCTCCGACGAGAACGACTTGTGCCACTGTCCGATCGTCGGACAGTTGTCGGGGTTGCCGGGATCCTCGCGGCCGACGCGCTTCGGATCCGTCGCGCACTTGCCGAGCGTCTTGCGCAGCTTCTTGTCGTCGCCGAACACCGTCATCGGGATGTGGTTGTTCTGCGACTTCGACATCTTTCCCTGGCCATCGATGCCGAGCACCTTGGGCACGGTGGTCATCGCGGGCTGACACTCCGGGAACGTCTTGCCGTAGCGATGGTTGAACTTTCTCGCGATGTCGCGGGCGAGCTCGAGGTGCTGGAGCTGATCCTGGCCGACCGGAACGAGCTCCGCGCGGTAGAGCAAGATGTCCGCGGCCTGGAGCACCGGATAGCCGAACAACCCGACGTTGATGTTCTCGGGCTGGTGCTCCGACTTGTCCTTGAACTGCGTCATTCGCGACAGCTCGCCGAAGCCGGTGACCGTGTTGAACACCCAGCCGAGCTCGGTGTGCTCGGGCACCATCGACTGCACGAACAGGATGGAGCGCGCGGGATCGATGCCGAGGGCGAGCAGCTCGACGACCATGTCGAAGACGCGCTTCGGCATCTCCTTCGGCTCGTGCGTATCCGAGGTGATCGCGTGGTAATCGACGACGCAGTACATCTTGCGGTGTTCCGGGTACTGGTCTTGCAGCGCCACCCAGTTGCGAACCGCACCCAGGTAGTTGCCAAGATGAAGCTCGCCCGTCGGCTGAATGCCCGAGAACACCGTTTTCATCGGCGTTCTGTGTACTTGTCGACTACTAGCCCGTCAACTAGACTTGCAAGCGGTTGGGGTTTTCTCCTCGACATTTTTAGCCCGCGCGTAATCCCAGACAGGAGTCCGGCATGCACTTGAGACTTTTGCGGTGGATGGGTGCAGCGGGACTCACACTCGCCACACAGGCGTGCGTCGTTCGTGACTCACCCGGCGTGAACGGCGGTTACTACCCGGGCATTCAGACGGCGAGTGTGTCGGTCGCCACGCCGCAACCGTACGCAGTGTCGACGATGCCGCCGGACCCACTGTTCGAGCAGATGTCCGCGGCGCCCGGTTACGGCCACGTCTGGATCGACGGCTCGTGGCACTGGAACGGCTATGAATGGGTGTGGGTGAGCGGTCGCTGGGAGCAGGAGCAATCCGGTCACGTCTACGTGCAACCGTATTACGACTATTCCGACGGCGGCTACATCTACACGCCCGGCTACTGGTCGACGCGCGATCGCTTGCCGCGCGGCTCGATCGTTCGCGACTACCGCGATGGTCGTCCCGCGCATGTCGCCGGCTATCGCCCGCGGCCGCGGGATCCGGCGGCGACGGGTCTCGGCCCCTATCGACCGTCGGGCAGCACGCAGCCCGCGCAGCCGGTCTCGCCGACCTCGCCGTATCAACCGTATCAACCACCCGACCGCCGGCCGCGGCCGACGACGCCGGGTCTCGTGCGTCCCGAGCCTGGCCCTGGCCCCGTCGGGAGCCCGTCGCCGACTCACGATCAAGGCCCGAGGGGTCCACAGGTGCCGACGCGTCCCGATCGCGGCGGCTACGATCCGAACGTCGGCGGAACGTACAACCCACAGCCGCAGCCGCAGCCGTATATAGCGCCGCCCACGCGTGGCGAGCCGAGCCGTCGCCCGCCTCCGCCGTCGAGCCCGCCGGTCTATCGTCAGCCGCCGAGCGCCCCGCCACCGGGCACGTATCGTCAACCACCCCCGCCGCCGCAGGGTGGCTATCGCCCGTCGCCCGCGCCGATCGCACCGGGTCAGGGGGGCCAGGGTGGCTATCGTCAGCCGCCGCCGTCAGGTGGATCGCCACCGGCTCGCACTGCGCCGCCCGCAGCACCGGCTCCGTCGGGAAACGCACCCGCACGCACCGCGCCTCCGGCGGCATCGCCACCCGCACGCACCGCGCCGCCACCGCCGCACAGCGGCAACGCGCCCGCACGCCGTCGTTAGAAGAAGAGCTTCCTCGAGGAGGATTGGCCTCTGTGCCTCTGTGTTGATTCTCCGATCGGAGAATCTGCGGACGACAGACGCAGGGTGAGGCGAGAGCGTTAACTCCTACTCGACCCGGAGCGCTCTCTCGAATTCTTCCGGGTTTGACGACGCGTAGATCGCCGTCTCCATCGAGATCAGCCCGGTGTTCACCAGGTCGATCAGATGCTGATCGAACAGCTGCATCGAGTAGAGATCGCGGCCCTTGCGGATCAAGTCCGGCACGTCAGCGAGCCGGCCACCGCGCACGCACTCGCGGATCGTGCGCGTGACTCGCAAGATCTCGACGGCGGGGATCCGGCGGCGACCATCCTTCGACGCGAGCAGACGCAGCGAGATGATGGCCTGGAGGCAATCACCGAGGCGATCACGAATGACGTCCTGCGCGTCGGTCTCGAACAGGCCGACGTAGCGCTGCATCGTTGCCACGGCATCGGGCGTGTGGATCGCGGACAGCACGAGGTGGCCCGTCTCGGCGGCCTTGAGCGCGGTCGTCGCCGTCTCGCGATCGCGGATCTCGCCGACCATGATGACGTCGGGATCCTGGCGCATCGCGGCGGTCATCGCGTCGCGGAACGACTCGGTGTCCGCGCCGATCTCGCGCTGGACGATCATGCACTTCTGCG
>JACCYD010001021.1 GCA_013696695.1 Deltaproteobacteria bacterium
ACAAGTGCCTCAACGAGCCCGAGGACATGGACTCGTTCCAGGACGAGGACGGCTGCCCGGATCCCGATAACGACAACGACGGCGTCCTCGACGCGGCCGACAAGTGCGGCGACAAGCCGGAGACCCGCAACGGCTTCCAGGACGCCGACGGTTGCCCGGACGAGATCCCGGAGACGCTGAAGAAGTTCACGGGCGCCATCCAGGGCATCAACTTCAAGCTCAACGACGCGACCCTCGTGGCCGGCGCCAACGTCGTCCTCGACAAGGCGGTCGCCGTGCTCAAGGAGTTCGCCGAAGTCAGACTCGAGATCCAGGGCCACACCGATGCTCAGCCGATCCTTCCCGGTGGCAAGTTCGCCGACAACCTCGCGCTCTCGCAGGCGCGCGGGGAGACGGTGCGGGCCTATCTCGTGTCGAAGGGTGTCGCCGACGATCGCGTGGTCGCGAAGGGCTACGGGGACGATCAACCGCTCGAGTCGCCGGTAGGGCTGACGGGCGCGAAGCTCAACGCGGTCCGCGCCAAGAACCGCCGCGTCGAGTTCAAGCTGATCGAGGCGTCAGCGGCGATGCCTGCGGCGAAGCCGTAGTCATTCGACGCTTTCGCGTCTACCGGATCCTGCGCGCCGCGATCGTCATCCTGACGGTCGCGTTTCGTTATTGGCGCCTGCAGCGAAGATCGCGTGGCAAGCGCCCGCCGAGCGACGCCGAGTGGACTCGCGCGCACGACAAGACCGGACGCGCGATCTACAACCTGGCGACCAAGCTGGGAGGGGCCTTCGTCAAGCTGGGGCAGGTGCTCGGCTCGCGCGGTGACGTGCTGCCCGATGCGCTGGTCGCGCCGCTGCGCAGCCTTCACGACCGCGTGCCGGCGCGGCCGTTCGAGAAGCTCCGCAAGCACGTCGAGCAACAGCTCGCGATCGCGGACGCCGAGCACGCCGACGAGCCCGCTACAAACGATGCGCGCGAACCTGTTTCGCGCGCTACCTGGCGTGGCCGCACCGACGGCACGCGGAGCTCGCGACGAGGGCGATCGCGGCGGGCCGTGAGCGAGGTGTTCTCCTCGATCGAGCCCGAGGCGATCGCAGCGGCGTCGCTCGCGCAGGTCCACAAGGCGACGCTGCGCGACGGCACCACCGTCGCGGTCAAGATCCAGTACCCCGAGGCGCGCCGGCTGTTTCCGATCGACCTCGGATCGCTGCGGCGGGCCGTGAAGGTGACGCGGTGGCTCAACCGCTCGCTCGACTTTCGCCCGCTGGTCACCGAGCTCCATCACTTCGTGCTGCTCGAGCTGCAGTTCTCGCGCGAGCTGGTGTCGACGAAGCGCGTGCGCGAGAATCTACAGAGCGATCCGAAGATCGTGGTGCCGCTGATCTACGACGCCTACTCGACCGATCAGATGCTGGTGCTCGAGTTCATCACCGGCACGGCGCTGTCGCGAGCGGCCTCGTTGCGCGAGCGCGGCGTCGACCTGCGCGATATCGCGAAGCGCGTCGCCGAGCTCTACGCGCGGATGATCTTCACGCATGGCTTCTTCCATGGCGATCCGCATCCCGGCAACATCCTCGTTCTCGACGACGGCCGCATCGCGCTGCTCGATTTCGGGCTCGCGAAGGAATTGCCCGAGGGCTTCGCGGGCAACGCGGCCCGGATGATCGCGGCGGGGATGAGCGGTGACACGGCGAAGGCGGTCGAGGCGGCGCGGGCGATCGGCTTCGTGGTGTCCGACGCCAAAGCGCCGCATTTGATCACCCTGATCAAGGCGCTGCTCGGTGACTACGAACAGGCGGGCGATCTGCTGAAGCAGCTGGCGCCGGGCGAGCTCGAGATCCCGCACCACTTCACGCTGATCGGTCGCGTGATGATCATCCTGTCCGGCGTGTCGCACACGCTGGTGCCGAACGAGCGGATCATCGGCGGCGCGCTGCTCGCCGCGCTGGCGCCACACATGATGGCCGCTCGCAGCGCCAGCTAAGCGGATTTCTTCTTCGCGGACGTCGGCTCGGAGCTGGCGTCGAGCTTCTTGGCGTCAGCCTTGGCGACGGAAGTCTCGACATGGCGCTTCTTCGACCATGCGGGCTTCCAGAACCCGACGAGGAAGTTCGGGACGAGGGGCCAGATCACGAGCGCGAGGATCGGCTGCTTCATCACGCCGATCAGGTTGAGCAGCACGTAGAGGCCGAGCATCACGACGCGGCCGCGGGCGTAGAGCCGGCGCTTGTCGGGCTTGAGGATCAACAGCAACAGATCCAGAGGGAGCAGCACCAGCAGGCTCTCGTTCCACAGCACGTACGGCAGCGGCGAGATGATCGCGAGGAACCACAGGATGCCGCCGAGCAGGAACTGCGGGAGGATCGCGAGGGCGAGCGTGCTGCGCTGGAACCGACCGAAGTACCGCGCGGCGATCGCCGGCACGACGAGCAGCAACAGGATGAAGAACAGCATCGCGCGGCTCGACGCGTGCTCGGTGTCCTCCTCGACGTCGGCGAGGCCGTTGCCGTTGGTGTCGGCCTTGGTGTTCATGCCGGCGAGCTCGGGGCGCTCGAGCTCCGGTTGCCGCTGGTAGAGGATGATCGGCTTGATGCCCCACTTCTTCTCGACGCCTTCGCGGAGAAACTGGGGGAGGAACATGCGTTCCCAGTAATCGGGAACGCGATCGGTGACGCGGCCCATCGCGACGTCGGTGATCAGCAGGAACCCACGCATGCCCCAGAAGCCGTCGCGTGCGAGATCGCGAAACGTCTTGCCGTCGGTCTCGACGCCTTTGAGCGTGGAGAGAATGCCGCCCGAGGCCTCGTCGAGGATGTCGCGAACGCGGGTGGTGCAGTTGTCCCAGAAGTGGTCGTACGCGTAGTAGAGGTTCTTGCCGTCGGGGCGCAGCGCGCGGCGCTCCTCGAGCGGCGCGGTATCGCGATACAGCGCGTCGATCACCTTCTGCT
>JACCYD010001069.1 GCA_013696695.1 Deltaproteobacteria bacterium
GGCTTCGAGATCCACCTCAAGAAGACGCGCGTGATGCGCAGCGGTGCGCGCCAGAAGGTGACGGGGTTGATCGTCAACACCGCCGCGGCCGGCGTGCCGTCGGCTCGCGTGCCGCGCAAGACCGTGCGTCACCTCCGCGCCGCGATCAAGAATCGCGAGCTCGGTCGCCCGTCACAGGGGCGCGAGACGCTCGACCAGCTGCGAGGCATGGCGGCGTTCGTGATGATGACCGACGAGAAACGCGGCCGCGATTTCATGGCGCGGCTAAATGTTTTGATCGCGAAGACCGACGAGAAAGGGCCAGCTACATGAGTGAGTGGACCGTCCATCTCGAGTTCGAAGAGGGCACGTCGAGCAAGTTCTGGCGCGCGCGCGTCGAGGGCAAGACGCTATACGTCAACTACGGAAAGATCGGCTCGAACGGCCAGACGCAGGTCAAGCAGCTCGGCGATCCTGACGCGGCGCAGACCGAATACGACAAGCTCGTGCGCGAGAAGCGCAAGAAGGGCTACGCCGATGCGGGAGGTGGCGGCGGAGGCGGCGAGGGAGAGGAGGAAGAGGAGGGCGAGGGCGACGAGGAAGACGAGGAGGAGGCCCCGCGCAAGCCCGCGCCAAAGGCTGCTGCAGCACCGGCGGCCGCGGCACCGCGGAGCGGCGGCACGCGCCTCGTGCTCGAGGCCGGCAACCGCAAGGTCGAGACCACGCTCTACCTCGACGGCAAGACCGTTCGCATGGAAGCGGTCGAGACCTACGCGAGCCCCGAGGCTGCGAAGAAAGCGCACGAGCGCCTGAAGAAGACCCTCGCGGGTGAAGGCTACAACCCCGGGTGATTGTGTGACGATAGGGTCATGGCTGAAGACGGCGATGACGAGGGTGGAGAGGGCGGTGGGGAGGAAACAGCGGCGACCGAATCCAAGCTCGCGGACGGCGACACCGCCGAGGTCGAAGGCTCGAGCAGCACGTACACGCTGACCCGCCATGGCAGCGTCTACATGTGCTCGTGCCCGGCGTGGAAGAACCAGGGCGCGCCGGTCGACATGCGCACGTGCAAGCACCTGCGCGCGTACCTCGGCGAGGACTTCGAGACCACGCGGCTCGGCGCGTTGCCGTCGCGCGCGGCGTCCACCAAGAGCGGTGGCAGTGGGGGTGCGAACAAGAAAGAGACCGCGCCGCCGGTGCTGCTCGCGCACAAGTGGGAGACCGACAACGATCCCAAGGGCTGGTGGATGAGCGAGAAGCTCGACGGCATCCGCGCCTACTGGGATGGCGAGACGTTCGTGTCGCGGCTCGGCAATCGGTTCTTCGCGCCGGACTGGTTCGTCGAGGATCTGCCCGCCGACACGCTCGACGGCGAGCTGTGGGTCGGCCGCAAGATGTTCCAGAAGACGACGAGCATCGTGCGCTCGGGTGCGGCGGGGCAGGAGTGGAAGACGGTGCAGTTCGTCGTGTTCGACGCGCCGAACGCGAAGGGCTCGTTCGAGGACCGCCAGAAGCACGCACAGAAGGTGCTCGAACGCGCCGCGGCGCCGCACGCGCGCTGGCACGATCACGTGTTGTGCGAGGGCGTCGATCACCTTCGAGAGGAGCTCGCACGCGTCGAGGAGCTCGGCGGTGAAGGCTTGATGCTGCGCCAGCCCGGATCGAAGTACATCTCCGGCCGTTCGAACACGCTGCTCAAGGTCAAGACGTTCCACGACGCCGAGGCGACCGTGATCGGGCACGCGCCCGGCACCGGCAAGCACAAGGGCCGGCTAGGTGCACTGATCGCCGAGCTGCACGGCGGCATCACGTTCAACGTCGGCACCGGATTCTCCGATCGCGAGCGCGAGAATCCGCCGGCGATCGGCGCGATCATCACGTTCCGCTATCAGGAGCTGTCGAACGACGGCGTGCCGCGGTTCCCGTCGTATGTCGGCGAGCGGCTCGACATGGATACGGCGGCGCCGATCACGAAGTCGCGCGCGATCCAGACCGTGCCGCTCGCAAAAGGAACTGGCGCGAAGTCATCGGCGACGTCGGCGAAGACGACTGCGCCCGAGACCCGCGCGGTCGTCAAGGCCAAGGTCAAGGCGCCGCCGCCGCCGCAATCCGACGATGACGAACCCGAGGAAGCAGACGAGGTCGAGGAGAAGCCGAAGCTGATGAAGCCGCCGCCGAAGCTCGAGTCGGCCGGCAGCGCCCTCGCACGCGGCATGAAGTTCATGTTCACCGGCAAGCTCGCCGGCATGCAACGCTCGCAGGCGCAGCAGAAGGTGACGTCGATCGGCGGCGTCAACGCGGGCTCGGTGTCCGCGGATCTCGACTTCCTCGTGGTCGGCGACGACGGCTCACCGCTGTTCGGTGCCGGTGCGAAGGGCGACAAGATCCTCAAGGCGGAGAAGCTGATCAACCAGGGCTCGCGGCTCAAGATCATCAGCGAGACCGAGTTCGTGCGGATGTGCGATCGCACCGTGGCGACGCCGGCCGCGCCGCGCGCGAAGGTCGAGATGCCGCCGAAGCCGAAGCGGCTGCCCGAGCCCGATGATGACGACGACGACGACGATCCGCCGGCGATCGGCGCGATCATCACGTTCCGCTATCAGGAGCTGTCGAACGACG
>JACCYD010001071.1 GCA_013696695.1 Deltaproteobacteria bacterium
TCGTACGACATGAGCGTCGACGAGCTCTCGGAGAAGATCACCGCCGTGCGCGAGCAGCTCGATACCTCGAAGCGCAAGCTCGACGAGCTGCACGTGCGGATCGATGCTGATGCCGAATCGATCAAGACGCAGATCGGCTTGGATCTCGAGTCGTTCGCGAAGTCGTTCGTCCAGGCCCTGCCCGCGCAGATCGATGCGGTCGATGCCAATGACGTCAAGGCGTACCTGCCCGCGTTCATCGAGGACAAGTTCAAGGAGTGGGCAGAGATCGAGGGCGCGAAGCTCGCCGCGATGCTCGAGCACCTCGCCGAAGAGGTCATCCAGATCACCAACGAGAACGTCGCCGCCGCCGCGGCCACACTCGCCGAGCGCCTCGGCCCCGAGGACACGCGCGTCGAGATCACGGTCGACAGCTTCAAGTACGACGTCGGCATCTACGCCGTCGGCGCGCTCGGCACCACGGTGATGCTCTTCGTCAACGCGCTCGCCGGCGGCCTGCTGACGCTCGCCGCGCCGATCCTCGCGATCGTCCTCAAGTCCAAGATCGCCGGCGACATCCGCGTGCAGGCGAAGGAGAAAGTTCCCGCGGCCGTGCTCAACGCCGCCGAGGCAATGAAGCCGCACTTCGACAAGTGCATCGACGACTTCGCGAAGCGGCTGTCGGAGTTCGTGTCGAACGCCGGCAACACGCTCTACAAGGGCATCAGCGAGATCCTCGACCGCACGATGATCGAGCGCCGCGAAGCCGGCAGCGCTGTCGCGACGATGAAGACGTCGACCGCCACGCAGATCGAGCAGGTCGTCGCGCTGCGCAAGGCGCTCGGCACGATCCGCGAGGGTCTATGGACGCCCGACGATCCGGTCCTGCCGCCGCCTACGTGATCAAGGCGTGCCGCCGGTGCCGGCCATCATCAGCTTCGTCATGCACTCCGTGTAGCGCGTCATGATGTCGGCCGATTTTTTCGCGAGCTCCGGGTCGGGGCGTTCGTCATCGTAGGCACCGGCATTCTTCGCCATGTCGGTGCCCCACTTGGACATGTCCTCGTTGACCTGGTCGGCGCACGCCTTGTCCTTGCAGCCGCACATCCGGTCGGAGAACGCCTCCATCATCGCCACGGCTCCGGACGCCCCACTCTCGGAGGACAGATCCTTCGGCACCTTGGCGACAAACCACCGCCCCCGCGCGTGAACCAGATCGAGCTTCGTCTTCGATTCCTTCGAGCTCCCGTCCTTCGAGATGCGCACGCGGACCTCGACCTCGTGAAACACGAGATCGGTGCGCGCCACGCATGCGCTCGACACCGCGCCGCCCTTGGCGATGAACGTCGCGTTGCGATCGCGCTCGCGACTCCGACGGCTCCCGCGCATCTCGTTCCGGATCGACACCACCTCGATCTTCGCGCCCTTCGCGTTGCCGGCGGCCTTGCCGAAATCTCGACGCAGCGCGGTCTCGAGGTGCTTCGCATCGGGAGCCATCTCGCCGTCGTCGCGGTCGTCCTTGCAGGAGAACGCGTGCTCGTACATGCCCTTCGGATCGGCGAGCGACATCAGCCGCTCGACATCGCCTGCCGCGAGTGCGGCGAGCGCGTCCTTGACGACGTCGTTGCGAGACTGCTCGTTCTGCGACGGCGCGGTGTTCGCGAGCGGTGTGGGTTTCGGCGGTGCCGAACCCGACGAGGAGCCACACGCCGCCACCGCTACGAGCCCCAGCCACAAAACTCTTCCCATGGGTCGAGCATAGCGAGTGCGGACGGTGGTGGGCACCGAACACCCGAGAACCTGTGGTGATTCCGATTGCCCCGTGTCGTGGGCAGGCGGGGATTCGCGGCTCCGCTGGTGCTCGCACGACGCAGCGTCCCAATCGGGGAACCCCATCGGGTTGCGCGATTCGCGCATGCTGGCAGAGCGCTTGCTGAGTAGCTCGAGCATGCGGATCGCCCTCGCCCTGCTCCTCGCCACCGGCTGCGGAACGTCTCCTGCCGACGACTCCGAGACCGGTCCGGTCGGAACACCGGAAAATCCGGTCCCGTCGAAGGAAGGTCCGTACGCAGTGCGCAACAACGTCGACTTCACGATCGAGGCCGTGCTTCCAAAGCCGGCCGAGGTCGTGGTGGCGACGCTGCGCGAATTCTCCACCAATCCCGCTGGCGCGCTGGTGGCGGCCGCGGACGCCGCCGGTGTTCCCGCACTGAGTGCGCTGTACGGCGCGATTCCCGGCCCGCTGCGCGATCGCTTCGAGGGCTGGATCAATGACTTCGTCGATGGCGTGAAGATCAACGGCAAGCCGATCACGGCGTACGCCGGAGACATGGCGATGCTGGCCGAATTCGCGCTTTCGGAATTCGCGGTCACCAGCGAGCTCGATCTCCGCAGCGGAACCGCAAATCACCGGCTCACTGGCGTCGACCTCAACCCCGCCGGGATCGACATCGTGTTGCCGATCGGTGGCCTCGCGGGCGACATCCTGACGCAGGACCCCAACGTTCAGGTCAGCGAAGGCGGCTTCGTCCACGTCGGCGAACAGCACTTCGGACTGATGTATGGCGAATACGCGTGGCAGGGGATCGAGGCCGCCTCGACGCAGCTGTTCGGTCAGGGAGTGCGGGCGACGCTCGGCAAGGCGGTCAACTGCACGGCCCTCGCGGCGAACATCGCCGACAAGTGCGTGCTCGGCGTGTGCGTCGGGCATCAGGGCTTGATCGAAGACATCTGCGAAGGCGGCCTCGACACCATCGTCAACCTCGCGCACGACGCCATGGCGGCGAACAAGATCGAAGCGCTGCATCTGATCTCCGGCACGGTTCGCCTGGTCGACGACGATGGTGATGGCGTCGGTGATCGTCTCGTCGACGGTGTCTGGGACGCCGAGATGAACCTCGGGCTCGGCCTGCGCCACACGCCGGCGACGTTCGAAGGCTCGCGCTGACGCGATGCGGTAGGCTCGGGGCATGGGCCTGTGGTCGCGATTCCAGCGTCGCCTCGGCGATCTCGCCGGCGAGCTCGTCCTCGACGACTATCGCGACCAGCTCTCCCACGCAGAAGGCCTGGTTCGCGGCGGTGATGTTAGCTCCGCGATCGACATGCTCGAGGCGCTGCTCACCGCGAAGCCCGATCACGGGCAAGCGCTGATCCTGCTCGGCGAAGCGCACCTGACGCTGCGCAATCCAGAGAAGGCGCGCGAAGCATTCGAGCGCGCGAACGCCGTGCGGTCCGGCGATCCCTCCGCGCTCGTCGGACACGGCCTCGCCCTCGTGATGCTCGGGCGCTACGAAGCGGCGCTTGCTCCACTGTCTCGCGCGGTCGCCGATTCGAGTGGTGATCGAGGGCTGCTCGCCGAGGCGTATCGCGGCCTCGGGGTTGCGTGGCGCCGGCTCGGCGATCTCGACAAGGCGATCCGCGAGCTTCGCAAGGCCGTCACCGAGGATGCCGAGGATCTCGAGGCGCGGGCCTCGCTCGGCGAAGCGTTGATCTCGGACGGTGGCTCGATCGACGAGGCGGTGCGCCATCTCGAACGCGCGGCCAGCACCGATGCGCCGCCGGCACTCGCACTCTACGGTCTCGGGCGGGTCGCGCTGCTCGAAGGGTCACCCGCGGTCGCCAGCGAGATGCTCGCCAAGGCGCGCATCTTCGCCGAGATCGACGCGACGCCGCTGGGAGCCCATCGCCGCCAGGACATCGTGATCGCGCAAGGCGACGCCGCGCTGGCCTCGCGCGATGCCGCCAAGGCCCACAGCTTCTACCTCGAAGCGCTGCAACACGAGCCCCGCTCGCCGGCGCTGCACGCGAAGATCGCCACCGCACACCGCGCGATCGGCAACCTCGATGCCGCGCTCGGTAGCTTCGATCGCGCGCTTGCCCTCGGTGCGGATGTCGACGTGTTGCGCGCCGCCGTCGACACCGCGATCGCCGCCCGCGATACGACGCGATGCCTGCAATGGGGAGGTGATCTCCTCGGCAAGGAGCCGGAGAACGTTCGCGCGCTGGTCGCCCGCGGCAACGCGATGCTCGACGGGCAACCCGAAGCCGCACGCGCGTTGCTCGAGGTCGCCGCGGCCCGCGATGACGTCGATGCGCACGTCGCCCTCGCGCGACTCGCGTTGCCGAACGATGCCCAGAGCGCCGCGTCCAGTGCTCGCGCGGCGTTGCGGGCTGATCCGCATCACGCCCAGGCGCGTCAGTTACTGACCGATGCGCGCGCGGCGACGTACGGCGAGCCCGGGGCAGACATCGCGGACCTCGCAAAGTTCGTCGAGAAAGCCGTCGAGAGTCGCCGCGAGCTCGGCCACCTCGTCGGTGAGGTCGCCCGCGCCGCGGCCGCGCTCGATCAGCCGTTGCTGGTCACCGTGATGGGAGAGTTCTCGAGTGGCAAGTCGTCGTTTGTCAACGCGTTCATCGGCGCCGATGTTGCCCCGACCGGCATCACGCCCACCACCGCCACGATCAATGTCGTTCGCTACGGGCGCGAGCGAGGCGGCCGCACGGTGTCTCGCGAAGGAGTCACCACCGAGTACACCTGGGATGCGTTGATGGCTCATCTCAAGGTGCTGACCCCCGACGCTGCGAAGGCGATCGATCGGGTCGAGATCCTGCTCCCACTGCCGCAGCTCGAGAAGATCAACATCGTCGACACGCCTGGCCTCAACTCGATCCAGCCGGAGCACGAAGCCACCGCTCGCGCGTTCATCGCCCGCGCCGATGCCGTGGTCTGGGTGTTCACCGCGTCGCAGGGCGGCAAGGCCTCCGAGAAGAAGGCACTGCGAACGATCCACGAGGAGGGCAAGCGCGTCCTCGGTGTGCTCAACAAGGCCGATCAGCTGTCCGAGGCCGAGACCACCGAGGTCGTGTCGTTCATCGGCGGCGAGCTCGGCGAGCTGGTCGAGGCGATCGTCCCGTTCTCGGCGCGGGACGCCCTGGCCTGGAAGCGCGCCGGATCGGGAAGGTCGGACGAGCGGACGACCGAGCACGCGAGGTCCGACGGCAACTGGGGGGCGCTCGCGAGCTCGCTCGAGCAACGCTTCTTCCAGCAAGCGCGCCAGTTGAAGCGAGATGCCTGCGTTCGCACGTTGCGCACCGTGGTCGGCGAAGCCCAGGGACTCGTCGATACCGCCCGCACACGCGCGGCCACCGCCGGCGATGCGGCACGCGCCGCGCGCGATCAGCTGTCCGCCGCCGCCGCCACGTTCGCCGACGAGGTCGTCCTCGCAGAGCGCAAGGCGCTGTCCGATCACACCGCCACGCTGTACCGGCGCGCCGCGCGCGAGGTCATCGATCTGGTGCGGCCGCGGCGCCTGCCGTTCTCGTCGCACAAGGCCACGCTCGCGGATCGCGACTATCTGATCGCGCTCCTGCAATCCGGGCTCGACGTCGCGATCGAAGGCGGTCGCCGGCGCGTCGCCTCGGATCTGCTGGCTCGAAGTCGCGCCCTCGAGCCTGCCGCCCGCACGCTCGGGCAAGCCCTCGGCGCTGACGTGATCGGCGATCTGCAGCGTGCCGCGGACGATCGGATCGGCCTCGCGCTCTCGCGCGTGTTCGATCGCGCGCGGGCATATCTGCGCGGTTACCTCGAGGGCGGTTACGTCGAGGGCTTCTTCCGCAGCGATGTCCCGAACCTCGATCTCTCCGAGGACGCCGTCTATCACGCGCTCGTCAAGAACGCTCCGGATCTCGATCACGAGCTCGGAGATCCGCTGACCCGTGCGGCAGCCGACGCCCTCGCGACGCTCGCGAACCGCCTCGATCACTGGAGCGCGGTCGTCGATGTCCAGGGATTCGATCTGGAAGTTGGCGTTGGCCGCGCGCTCGAGATCGCCGCGGCACGATGCCAGGCTTGACCTGACGATCTTCGATGTGGCACGGATGAGGCGTGGCTCGTCCGAAGAAGCGTGCGCTGATTCCGAATCGACACACGCTCGGGATCGACGAGGCCGGACGCGGGCCCTCCGTCGGCCCGATGGTGATGGCCGCGGTCGCGATCGATTCGAAGGCAGCCTCGGCGCTCAGCCGCCGCGGGCTCACCGATTCGAAGACCTACGGTGCCGGCGACGATGCGCACGCGATCCGCTGCGAGCTCGCCGTCGAGGTTCGCAAGCGCGCGTTGTTCGTCGAGACCATCGTCGTCCATAGCCCGGAGATCGACGAACGCGTCTCGCGCAACGAGCTGAACGTCCTCGAGCGCGAGCTCGCCGTCCGGCTGATCGACAAGGCGCCCACCGTCGACAAGATCATCGCCGACGGCAAGCGCATGTTCATGCCGCTGTGCCAGCGCTACGATCACTTCGAATCGCGCGATCACGCCGAGGAACACCACGCCGCTGTCGCCGCGGCCTCGGTGATCGCCAAGGTCCTGCGCGACACGCTGTTCCACGAGATCAAGCAGCAGTACGAAGCCGAGTGCGGCCCGATCACCGGCGGTGGCTACGCGAATGCAGCCACCCGGCGATGGCTGCGCGCCTACGTCGAGAAGCATGGCCGGCTGCCTTCCGAGGTTCGGCTGACCTGGCCGCATCCGTACGTCGCGGATCTGATCGAGGTCTCGCGTCCGACTCCGCAGCTATCGCTGATCTGAGCTACTTCAGACAGCGCGCGATCGCGGGTTGCGTGACGACGCGTGCCTTGTAGACATTGCTGTCGAGCTTCCGGATGCGCTCCGCCGTGGTCTTGACGACCGCGCAGTCGCTTCGCTTGGCGGCGGCTTCGGCCTGCTTGATCAACGGCTCGGTCGGCGGTGGGCTGACGGGGCGACGTGCCGTCGGCACCTTGTCGCTGGCAACCACACCATCCGACTGCGATGCGCGACCGGTGCCGTCCGTGCCTTTGACCGCCTTGGGCGCGAGGTCCTGCTCTTGTTCATCAGCGATCTGTACGCCGCGTTCGGCGTTGTCGTCGGCCGGCAGCTTCGCGCCCGCGTGGGGTTCTGCGGGAGGCTGCGGGAGATCCTTGACCTGCTCGCGAACGATCGCCGGTGCCGCTGCCCGCGGGCGGCGCGAACGTTCGGAGACCACCGGCGCGGCGTGGTCGGTGGTGGCCGTTTCGAAGGACGGTGCGGCTGCTGCGGAGCCTGCGCCAGATGGCGAATCCCGTGCGGCCCCCAGCTTCCCGGCGGGCGCTTCCGCATCGCGCAGGGTGTGATCGGTCGACGCCGAGCGCATCGGCACCTCGGTGTTGCGCTGGCTCAGCACGACAGCGCCACCGACCAACACGACGACGGTCGCGGCCGCCAGCATCGGAGGGCGGACGAGCATCGCGAAGCCACGGCGCCACCACGGCTCGGTCGTCTCGGGCTGCATCGCGTCGGCCTTGACGCGCGCCGCGGCCATCAGCTCTGCGAAGCCACGCGCTGGCGGCTCGGCATCTCCGTCGCGCATGTCGAGCCAGACCGACCGCATCGAGCGCATCATCGGATCGAGCGCGTCATCGTCGTCGTTCTTCGACGTCACAGCGTGACGACCTTCGCGAGGTCCTTGTACTCGTCGAGCTCGAGCCGCAGCTTCTCGAGGGCATACCGCATGCGGCTCTTCACGGTGTTCTCGGGCACGCCGACGACATCCGCGATCTGCTTGAACGGCATGTCGAGGAACTCGCGCATCAGGAATACTTCGCGCTGCTCGTCAGAGAGCGCAGCGATCGCGCGCTGCATCGTCTCGTGCAGCTGTTTGTTGACGCTCTTCCGATCACTCGCCATCTCGTTCGACGGGATCACATCCATCAACGTGCCGCTCTCTTCGCTGGAGTCCATCGGGGCATCCAGCGACGCGTGCTTGCGATGTTTGCGGCGTCTTGTTTGGTCAACGCACAGGTTGCGAGCGATGGTGTAAAGCCACGTCGTAAACTTGGCCTGTCGCTTGTAAGCCTCGGCGCCCTTGATGACGCGCATGAAGGCTTCTTGCAGGAGGTCCTCCGCCGTCTCCTTGTCGCCGACGAACCGAAGGATGAAGTTGTAGACGGGCTTGCGATGACGCGACAGCAACACCTCGAAGGCGCGAACCTCACCCTTCTGGTACATGACCATCAGGTCTTCGTCGGCGGTGTCGTTGAACATTGCGAAGCTAGGTCTGCGACCTTCGTCGGAAAATTGCCCTCGAACACTACCTCAATCCCGGCCCCACCATGGTCGTCCCGCCGTCGAACGTCGTCGAGATAGACCGCTTACGGGGTCTGACACGTTGGACAGTAATACGTTGCCCGCCCCTGCAAAACCGAACGTTTGATCATCGACGAGCACCTCGGACACGGCTTGCCCGCGCGATCGTAGACCCATAGGTAATCTGCGTTCTCGCCGGCTTTCCCGTCGGCGTCGACGAAGTCCGACAGCGTCGTGCCGCCGTTCACGAGCGCGTGGTCGAACACCTCGCGGATGGCCTCGGTGAGGAGCACGGCCGCCGCCTTGGTCAACCGCTTGGTGCGCTTGGTCGGCCGCAGCTTCGCGCGCCACAGTGCCTCCGAGGCATAGATGTTTCCCACGCCGGCGATCACGCCTTGGTCGAGGACAAATGCCTTGAGCGTGGTGCGACGCGCCTTGGCCGCAGCGAGGAACCCGACGACATCGATCGGATCGAGACCATCGGGGCCGAGGATCGCGAGCGCCGGGTGCGCGCGTTCCTGCTCGCGCTCGAACACGTCGATCTGCCCGAACCGGCGAGGATCGGAGAACCGCAGCTCGCGCTTTCCGAGCCCGAGCACGAGATGCGTGTGCGCCGCGCGTTCGCTCTGCGCGGGCTGGATCCGGAACCGCCCGGTCATCCCGAGGTGGACGAGCAGGGATTGCGACCGGTCGGTGTCGACGAGCAGGTACTTGCCGTGCCGGCGAATCGTCGTGATCGTGGCGCCCACCAGCGCCTGCAGCTTCTTGCGGGGCGGCTTGCGCATCATGTGGAGGCACTTGCCGCTGTCCCACGCGCTCGTGATCTTCGCACCCACCGCAGGCAGCAGTGTGCGGCGAACGGTCTCGACCTCGGGCAGCTCCGGCACGCGACAGACTTACCACTACCGGGAGGGACCGGCGATCAGGGCGTGAACCTCGTCGAGGCGGGCCACGGTGGCGCGGGTACTCCGCGACTTCCGCGGCGATGCCAGCAGCCTTTGTGCGCGCCTGCTCCACGCGCTCCAGCGCCTGAGCTCGCAGCTCGCCCCAGCTCGAGGCCACGCGCTCCTCCCACTCGCTGACCTGCGCGGTCGCCTTGTCGTGGCGCGCGTGGGCTCCCCGCTCGTCGAGCGCGGCTTCGCCCCGTAACCGAGTTACCTGCGCGAGGACGCGCCCGCGTTCGGCAGGATCGCTGCGATGGATCTTCGCGAGCACGGCCTCGAGCCGCACCGTCGCCGCATCGCCTGTTGCGGCTGCTTCGCCGTCGAGCTCGTAGAGCAGCTCGTCGAACAGCGTCATGCAAGCTTGGTCGGCAGCGCATTCGCAAGCGCCGCGAACTCGGCGATGTCGAGCGTCTCGCCGCGGCGCTGGCCGTCGATCTTCGTTTCGGCAAGCGCGGCGTCGACACCCTCCTCGAGGAAGACCGCACGGAGCGCGTTGCGCAGCGTCTTGCGGCGCTGGCCGAAGGCGGCGTGCACGACCGCCGAGTAATGCTTGTCGTCGGTGATCGGCGCGCGGGGCTTGGCATCGGGCAGCGGCGTGAGCTTGACGACCGTCGAATCGACCTTTGGTGGCGGCACGAAGGAACCGGCGGACACCTTCGCGATCGTCGACACGTCGACGTAGGTCCGGATCATGACGCCCATCGCGCCGTATTCCTTGCCGCCGGGCGGGGCGAGCAAGCGATCTGCCATCTCCTTCTGGATCATGAACACCGCGTGCGTCACCGAGGCGCGCGCGTCGATCACGCGAAACATCAGTTGCGATGCGATCTGGTACGGCAGATTCCCGCACACGATGACCGGCTCGCCGCCGTGCCACCTCGCCGCCATCGTCAGGTCGTAGCGCATGGCATCGACCTCCATGATCTCGACGTTGTCGGCGGCGACCTCGCCCTTCAGCACGGTGATCATGTCGGGATCGCGCTCGATCGCGATGATCTTGCCCTCGGGAACCCGCGCCGCGAGCCGCGCGGTCAGCGTGCCGAGGCCCGCGCCGATCTCGACGATCCAGTCCTCGTCGGTACGCACGGTCGCATCGACGATGGCGCGAAACGCACGCTCCGAGATCAGGAAGTTCTGCGAGAACGCTTTCTTCGCGCGCAGGCCGTAGCGCTCGAGCAGCACGCGCGCATCCGGAAACGGATCCTCGCGATCGTGGCCCTTGCCGTTGCCGTTGCTTCCGTTGCTGCCGATCATCGTTCGCCCGCTCGTTCTTCGGCGCGCCTCGACAGCGGAGACGACGGCGAGGCATCGAGGCCGAGGCCATCGCGCTCGCCACGCACGAGCCGGTGATAGCCGGCGGCGGCGATCATCGCGGCGTTATCGGTGCACCGCGCCGGCTTCGGAACGTAGACGCGAAAATCATCCTCGACGCCGGCAGCGGTCATCGCGGTGCGCAGCCCCGAGTTCGCGGCCACCCCCCCGCAGATCTGGACGTGATGCAGGCCTTCACGTCTCGCCGCGCGACGGGTCTTGCGGACGAGCACCTCGACGATCGCCGCCTGGTAGCTCGCGCATAGATCTGACAGGGCTTGGCCCTCGGGCGTGCCGTGCGCGCGCACGTGGTGGAGCAGCGCCGTCTTCAGTCCGGAGAACGAAAAGTCCCACCCGGTCTCCGCGCCGGTCATCGATCGGGGGAGCTCGACCGCCTTGGGATTGCCGGTCTGGGCGAGCGTGTCGATCACCATGCCGCCCGGATATCCGAGGCCGAGCAGCTTGGCGCCCTTGTCGAACGCTTCACCTGCCGCGTCGTCGCGCGTGGCGCCGAGCTCGGACACGTCGCCATGGCCATCGACGCGAACCAGCGACGTGTGGCCGCCCGAGACGATCAACGCCAGGTGCGGATGCGGCGGTGGATCCGGTTCGAGATAGATCGCCGACAGGTGCCCGTGAAGGTGATGAACGCCGACAAGCGGCTTGCCGGTGACCCACGCCAGCGCCTTCGCCGTCTGCAGGCCGACGAGCAGTGCGCCGACCAACCCCGGTGCATTGGTCACCGCGATGCCGTCGATGTCGTCGAGGGTCGAGCCTGCGCGTTCGAGCGCGGCTTGCACGACTGGCACGACGTTGAGGATGTGCGCGCGCGACGCGAGCTCGGGCACCACGCCACCGTAGCGAGCGTGGACCTCGTGTTGCGACGCGACGACATCCGAGCGAACGAGCGTGCCGTCGTCGACGATCGCCGCGGCCGTCTCGTCGCACGAGCTCTCGAGACCGAGGACACGCATCAGCGCAGCTCTTCGAGCCACTGTTTGAACAGCGTCACCGTGTTGCCGCGATCCGGAACCATCCCGAGGTACTTCTCGATCGCCGCGCGGGCTTCGTCGCGCCGGCCGGCAGCCTTGTAGATCCGCGCACGCGCCTCGTAGATCGCCGGGCTCGGGAACGCGTCCTCCGCCTGCGTCAAGGCCGCGAGTGCTTCGTCCACACGACCGAGGCGCTGCAGTGCCTGCGCTCGCAACACGTAGCTGCGTGCGGTGCGGCGTAGCTTGAGCGCTTGATCGACGAGCTCCAGCGCCTTCTCGTAGTTGCTCTCCTCGAGTGCCGTGTACGCCTGCTCGTACAGCTCCTTCGCGCGTGCCACCGGATCGATGGTGGCGGCATCCGTGGGCGCCACCATCGCTGCATCTCGAGTCGCCAGCACCACGGGAGCGTCCGGCGTCACCCGAGCATCCGCGACAGCGACGGCGGTATCAGACGCGATGGTCGCGGCATCTTCGAGCGCGACCATTCCGTCAACCATGACGACGGGCCTGACGACTTCGCCAGCGTCGGGCTCCACGCGCTTGGTGCCGCGCTTCGACGGCCGGGTCGCGTAAAGATAGACGGCGACGATGGCGAGCACCCCCGCGAGTGCGAGCAGCGCCATCGCGCCGCGGCCCGGCCCGGTCTGCTTGCGAACGCCACTGCCGGTGAGGATCAGCCTCGGTGGCAGCGGCAGCGTTGGAAGCTCGATCGGTGGCGACGGCACCGAGGGCGTGGACTTGGGGGCCTCGGCCACGGTATCGGGCGGCGGTGCGACTACCTGCACCTCTCGCGTGATCCGGCGTGGCATGATCGTGATCAGCTCGCGCTCGGTATTTGCGCGCGGCATGCCGGGAGCA
>JACCYD010001098.1 GCA_013696695.1 Deltaproteobacteria bacterium
GTGCCATCTCGGCTTGCTTCGTGCGGCGGTCGTCGCCGCCGAGCACGCTGGCCTCACGACCGAGCACGTCGATCAACGCGCGCCACTGGCGGCGCTTCGTGTAGATCTCCTTGAGTTGCGCGAGCGCGCTGCCGAAATCGGCGGAGCCAGGCGACAGCTCGAGGATCTTTTCGAGCGGCTTGATCGCGTTCGCGAAGTTGCCGAACCGCTCCGACCACAGATCCGCGATCTCCCGGAGCAACACGACGCGCTCGGCGTCGGGGATGTCGGGCATCTCGCTCTTGCGCGAGAGCACCGCGATCAGATCGTTCCAGCGACCGAGCAGGCGGAACTTGTTCGCGAGCTCGTCGGTGGCGCGACGGTTGTCCGGATCGATCTTGAGGATCGCGTTGTAGGTGTTGATCACCATCACGTCGAGCCGGAGCTTGTCGCGATAGATCTCGACCACCTCGTGCAGCTTGCTGACTCGCCCGGCGACGTTGGTCTCGGGCGTGCGCTCGATCTCTTCCTTCATCAGGTCGAGCAGCGCGTTCCACTTCTCGGTGCGGCGATACAGCCGGGCGAGCGAGGTGCGTGCTTGCGCGAGGACCTCTGGATCTGTCTCGTTGCGAACGAGCTGCTTCCAGGCCTCGATCGCCTTCTCGGGGTTGTTCTGCTGCTCGGCGAGCACGGCGATCTCGACGCCGAGCGGCTTCATGCTGCCCGCTTGATCCGCCGAGCCCGACCGCGCGCGCGGTGACTTCTCGACCTGCCGCAGCAGCGCGAGCAGCTTCTGGTTCTCGCCCTTCGCCGGGTAGTAGACGCGATAGAAATCGAGCGCGGCCGGATGCGCCGGCTCGATCTTGCGGACGCGACGGAAGTACTCCTCGGCTTGATCGAGATCGCCGATGTGCTTCCACAGCACCATCGCGATCTGCAGCAGCATGCCGAGATCGTCGTCGGAGCGCTTCGCCTTGAGCGCGGCCTGAAACGCGGTGACGAACGACGACCAGTTGCCCGCGGCGGCAAATGCGTCGGTGACCGCACGAAGGGCTTGCGGCTGTGCGGGATCGAGTTGCAACACGCGACGCACGGCTGCTTCGGCGCCGGCTTCGTCGTTGCGCGCGAGAGAGAGCTGCGCGAGGTAGAGCAGCGCCGAGACTTTCTCCTCGGTGGTCGCCGCGGCCTCGCCACGCTGCTCGAGCAGGCCCGAAAGATCGTTCCAGCGCTCGGTGCGACGGAGGAGCCGGATCAGGTGGAACGCCGCCTTGCCGTTTTTCGGATCGATCTCGAGCGCCTTGCGCAGGTAGCCCTCGGCCTCCGGCGATTGCGGCGAGAACCGTACGTAGGCCTCGGCTGCCGAGACGTAGAGCCCCGTGGCGAGGCTGCGATCCGTCGAACCGGTGGCTTCCGTGACGTATTTCTCGGCGAACTTTTGCCAGTTCGCGGCGGCGAGATCGAGCTCGCCGATCGCTTCCTTGGCCATCGTGTCGTCGCTCCGCAGCGCGATCACCTCGTCGAAGGCCGAGCGCGCACCGGCCACGTCGAGCAGATCTCCGTCGAGGATCATCCCCTTTTCGAGGAGCAGATCGACCTTGCGCTCGACGTCGCCCGTCGACGCGACCTCGATCTCGAGCAGTCGCACGACGGTGTCGGGGCGACCGCGTCCCGCGAGCAGCTTCCTCGCGGCGGTGAACCGACTCGCGCGGACATCCGGCGAGGCTTGGCGGGCGGCGGCGCCGAGGGCTTCGAGTGCCTGCGCGTCGTCGGGGTCGTGCTCGAGTACGGCGAGGAGAGAAGACAGGTCGGCCATGGCTTGGAGACGAGGGGAATGCTACCCACCCGCCCCGCGAGAGCACAACGCCAAGGGCCAGTTATCTCGCGAGGTTAACTCTCGCGCCTCTCAGATCTCGGTCCAGTCGTCGTCTTCGTCGAGGGTCTCGAAGTTGACCGTCGGCAGGTCATTCCACGACCCGCGCTCGCGCTCTGCCTGCTCCTGCGCCGCGCGAACGAAGCGACCGGCGCTGAGCGCCTCGTCATCAGGATCGGTCGGAACGATGCCGTGCAACGTCGCCGCGAGGACGTTCGCTAGATCCTGCGGGCCCCGCCCACAGCTCACCTGGATGTCGGTCATCCGAGCTCGATACACGATTCGCTTCACGAGCCGCCCTCACATCGGCTGACGCTTGTCGCGACATCGATACGCAGGTCTGTCCTGGTTTGACCAACGGCGCACGTCGGAGCTCTCGCTGCGCTCGACCGAACACCACAGGTGCGGGAGTTGGAACCAGCACTTCTTGCAGTTACCGGAACCACGGGCGGAAGAGAGGCTGGCAAGTCCGTAGAACTGCAAGCGGCTATTCGCCGGCGCCGGCAACTCGGGCTTGTTACCTCTCTCTACGGTGGGTGTGTCATCACATCGTCACCTCGGCTAAAAAGAAGAACAGATCGAGCTGGAAGACTCGAGCGAGCACGGCACCACGTTCCGGCTCGTGCTCCCGATCTCGAAGCCATCACCCGAGACGTTGCCGATCCTGCCGACTCCGATCGCCAAGCTGCGCGGACGCGTACTGGTGGGCGACGACGATTTGGCGATTCGCAGATCGTTCGGCCGTTACATCACGCACCGGCACGACCTCGTCACGGTCGAGAACGCCCGCGAAGCGCTGGCGATGATCGGGGCCGGCGAGCGGTTCGACGTCATCGCTCCGACATGATGATGCCCGGATGTAGATGGAGCCGAGCTCTACGAGCGACTCGCCGCCACCGTGCCAGAGCAGGCGGCACGGATGATCTTCATGACCGGCGGTGCATCAACGCCGCGCACGAAGTCGTTTCTCGCGTTTCGAGATCGGCGGATGCTCGAGAAACCGTTCGAAGCCGTACAGCTCGAGGCGATGATCCAGGAAGTGCTGCGCGTTGGCGCCGTAGCCTGACGCACCGAAAGTGCTCCTGGCCGAGCAACCCCCCACGCACTCCGCGTGTATCTGCAGCATGACGCCCCGCGACACTGCGACAAATCGCGCGGTAGCCTCGCCACCGACGGTCGGCGTTGTACGCTCGCCTGTCATGGCGCCGGTCATCGAGCTCGTCGATATCGCGCGCTACTACCAGATGGGCGACGAGCGGATCGCGGCCCTCGATGGCGTCAGCTTCGCGGTCAACACCGGCGAGATGGTCGCGATCGTCGGCTCCTCCGGCTCCGGTAAATCGACCTTGCTCAACATCCTCGGATGTCTCGACACGCCTTCGAGTGGCCAGTACCGGCTCGACGGCACCGACGTGCAGGATCTCTCCGACGACGATCGCGCGCGTGCCCGCAATCGCAAGATCGGTTTCGTGTTCCAGAGCTTCCAGCTCCTTCACCGTGCCAGTGCACAGAAGAACGTCGCGCTGCCGCTGGTCTACTCCGGGATCCCGGCGCGAGAGCGCAACACCCGCGCAGCGAAGGCCCTCGAGCGCGTAGGCCTCGCCGCTCGCATGGGCCACAAGCCGTTCCAGCTGTCGGGCGGCCAGCGGCAGCGCACCGCGATCGCGCGCGCCCTCGTCACCCAGCCTTCCTTGCTGCTCTGCGACGAGCCCACCGGCAACCTCGACTCCGCCACCAGCGAAGACATCATGGCGCTGTTCCACCAGCTGCACGCCGAGGGCAACACGATCCTCATCGTCACCCACGAACCGAAGATCGCGGCCCGCTGCCCGCGGGCGATCCGGATCGCCGATGGCAAGATCGTCGCCGACGGACCCGGCGCCGAAGTGAAGGGCGCCGCATGACTTCCACCAGCGCAAGCGCCCAGAAACACACCCGACGTCCGGACCGTGGTTCCGGTAACTGCAGTAAGTCCGGGTTTCAACTCCCGCCCCCGCGTCCCCCGCGTCCGGACCGTGGTTCCGGTAACTCCAGTCAGTCCAAGTTCCAACTCCCGTGGTTGCTAGTGGGACTGGTTGCCTGCAGCGGCGATCGCAGCGCCGCGGTCACAGGCGGTGCCGTGCTGCAGCGGGAGACCCTCGCGCAGGGCGAGATCAACGAACGCGTTTTGCTGACCGGCGAGCTGCGGGCGGGCGTCGCGATCGACCTCACGGTTCCGAAGACCGAGACCTGGGAGCTCACGATCCGCTGGATGGCCGAGGACGGCGCTGTGGTGAAAGCCGGGGATCGCGTCCTCGAATTCGATAACTCGGCGTTCACGACCGGCTTGGTGCAGAAGCAAATCTCCGTGATCGAAGCGAACAGCGCGTTCCGCACGTATCGCGACATCAGCGCGATGGCGCTATCGACGAAGCAGCACGAGCTCGAGCACCATCGGGTTAACCTCGAGAAAGCGACGCTCCTGACCAGCGTCCCGGCGGATTTGTTGCCGCAACGCACGGTGCAGGATCGCCAGCTCGAGAAGACGCGCGCCGAGCTCGCACTCTCCAAAGCCGAGAAGGATTTCGCGGCCGAGCGCCAGGCAAACGCGCTCGAGGCCAAGGTGAAGCAGATCGAGCTCGACAAGGCGAAGCGCGCCGTCGAGACCGCAGAGAAGGCGATCTCGGAGCTCGTGCTCAAGGCACCGCGTGACGGAGTGATCTCGATCGGCACTCATCCGTGGGAAGGCCGCCGATTTCAGATCGGCGATGTCGTGCAGCCGGGCTTCATCATCGTCACGCTGCCGGACTTCACGCAGCCGATGGAGATCAAGGCCGAGCTGTCCGATGTCGACGACGGCCGCGTCGCAGTTGGACAGAAGGGCAGGTGCACGCTCGACGCGTATCCGCTCGAGCCGTTGCCGTGCGACGTCAAGGAGCTTGCTCCGGTCGCCCGCGCCCGGCAGCGCCAGTCGCTGCGCAGGAACTTCGCCGTCTCGCTGTCGATCCCGAACAAGGATCCGGATCGGATGCGACCGGGCATGTCGGTCAAGGTCGAGCTGATCGGCAAGAAGCTCGCCGGCTTGCTCGCGCCACGCAGCGCGTTGATGTTCGACAACGGCAAGGCGGCGCTGCGACTCGGTGGCGGCGAGATGCGCGAGGTCAAAGTCGCCGGCTGCGACGCGCAGAAGTGCGTGATCGAGAGCGGCGCGACGGTCGGCGATGTCGTGGGGTCTCGATGATGCGCCTGATCGCACTCGCGTTGCTCGTCGCCTGCAGCAAGCAGGTTGGCGAGCTGCAGCTCGTCGACATCAAGCAAGCCGACCTCGTTATCGGGGTGTCGGTCGGTGGCGCGCTCGAGGCCGTCGACTCGACCGACATCAAGCCGCCGGCGGTCGAGATGTGGAACTTCAAGATCGCTAGCCTAGCGACCGACGGCGTGGAAGTGAAGCAAGGTCAGCCGGTGGTCGGCTTCGATACGTCCGAACAAGCGCGCGAGCTCGAGACCATGCTCAACGAGGTCGAGGCGGCGAAGAAGAAGCTCGACAAGAAGCGCGACGACATGGCGCTCGCCCGCCGCGAGGAAGAGCTCGGCGTTGCGAATTCCGAGGCGACGCTACGCAAGGCCATGCTCAAGGCGCAGCAACCTGACGACCTGGTCGCGAGCATCCAGCTCAAGGTGTTGCAGCTCGATCACAAGGCGGCCGAGCTCGCACTCGCGCTGACCAAGAACAAGGCAGCACAAACGCGGCGCTCCGACGAAGCCGAGCTGGCGAGCCTGCGCGAGAAGCTCAACTACGCCACGCTGCGTGCCGACCAGCTGCAGAAGAACGTCGAGAAGATGGAGGTCAAAGCACCGCGTGCCGGGACCGTCGTGTATCCGACGAGCTGGCGCGGCGAGAAGAAGAAGGTCGGTGATAGTACGTGGCGGATGGAGGTCGTGCTGCAGGTCGTCGGGCTCGACAAGATGATCGGCAAGGGCGAGGTCGACGAGATCGAGATGGCGCGTGTCGCGCCGAAGCAGGCGGTGACGCTGCGGCTAGACGCCCTGCCCGACGCGCAGCTGACCGGCAAGGTCGAATCGATCGCGCGCGCCGTGCGCCAGAAATCGAATGCGGATCCGAGCAAGGTGGTCGAGATCAAGATCGCGCTCGACGCGACGAAGCAGCCCCTGCGGCCGGGAATGCGCTTTCGCGGTGAGGTCGAGATCGAGCGGATTGCCAATGTGGTGCAGATTCCGTCCGACGCGGTATTCGTGACGCCCGAGGGGCCGGTGGCGTATCGCGATACCGGTGGCAGTGTCGAGAAGGTGAAGCTGGTGCTCGGCAAGCGCTCGTCGACGATGATCGAGGTCAAGTCGGGGCTGGCAGCGGGCGACCGCGTGACGCGCGTCGATCCGTCCGCGAGGAGCAAATGAAGAAGCTCCTCAAGGCGCTCGTCATACTCGTCGTACTCGGCGGCATCGGGTTCGGCGTATTTCGCTATCTCAAGGCGAACGCCGACGAGCCCGATCATGTGCCGACGTTCACCGTCGCGCGCGGCAAGCTCGTGCGCACCGTGCATGCCGAAGGCAACCTGCGCGCGGTCAAGGCCACGCCGCTCACGGTCCCGAAGACGTCTGACGACTTCGGCGCGATGAAGATCGCGTGGGTCGCCGCCGACGGCATGCAGGTAAAGAAGGACGACGTGGTCGTCAAGTTCGACCGCACCGATCCAGAAAAGAAGCTGGTCGATGGCAAGGCTGATCTCGACTCCGCGCAGGCCCGACTCGCCGCCGAGCAGATCAAGGGACGTGCCGCCGTCGAGTCTCGTGATAGCGCCGCGGCCCTCGCCGGCCGCGAGCTCGAGCAGACGCGGCAGTTTCAGAACAAGGATCAGGATATCTACTCTCGCAACCAGATCATCGAGTCGGAGATCGATGAGAAGCTCGCGGGCGCCAAGAAGGATCACGCCGAGAAGACGAAGACCATCGAGCGCAGCCTGTCGCGCAGCAAAGCGGCGCTGATCGCGGTGGAGCAGCAGAAGGCGCAGCTCGCGATCGCGCACGCGAAGAAGGCGCTCGAGAGCATGGAGGTGCGAGCGCCGCACGAAGGCATCTTCGTCCTGCAACGCAACTGGCGCGGCGAGATGCCGAAAGTTGGCGAGCAGATGTGGCCCGGGCAACCCGTCGGCGAGATCCCTCTGCTCGAGCAGATGGAAGTCGAGGTGTTCGTGCTCGAGATCGATGGCAGCGGTCTCGAGAAGAACCAGCGCGCCGAGATCGTGATCGAGGCACGGCCGGAGACCATCTACGAAGGCAAGATCCGGCTGGTCGACAAGCTCGCGAAGCCGCGCATCGGCGGCGTGCCGATCCAGTATTTTGCGGTCGTCGTCGCGCTCGACAAAACCGACGCGGTGACGATGAAGCCCGGCCAGCGCGTGCGCGCGAAGCTTACGCTCGACGATCCGAAGGCAGGCAATTTGCTCGGCATCGCTGGCCCGCTCGTAGTTCCGCGTCAGGCGGTTCTCAACAAGGACGGAAAGAATTTCGTGTACCGGCGCACCGATCGCGGCGACTTCGAGCAAGTGCCGGTCGAGCTCGGCCCAGCAACGTCGGGTCGCGTCGTGATCACCAAGGGCGTGTCTGAAGGCGACTCGATCGCGCTGCGGGATCCGACGCGTTCGCTCGACCAAGCGCTGTCAGCGGGCCAGGGTAAGGGGCCAGCGGCGGGCGGCGGTGGTGGCGACGACGTTCAGATCATGGTGGGCGAATGAGGCGTCTGATCGACGCCTTCGTCGGTGCACTCGGCTCGCTCGCCGAGCACAAGCTCCGCACCACGCTGACCATGCTCGGCATGATGTTCGGGGTCGGAGCGGTGGTCGCGATGCTCTCGATCGGGGCAGGCGCCGAACGTGAAGCCCTGGCGCTGATCGAGAGGCTGGGCACGCGCAACGTCGTCGTCCGCGCGAAGATTTACAAGCCCGAGGAGCTCGCCGAGATTCGCAAGAAGTCGCTCGGCCTGTCGCTGCGTGACGTCGAGGCGTTGCAGGAGGCTGTCCCCGGGGTTGCCTACGCTGCGCCGCGCCTCGAGATCGATCCTTACAAGATCGTCGCCGCGGGCACCAAGACCGAAGCCAAGGTGTTCGGCATCAGCCACCGCCATGCGGAGCTGGTCGCGTTCCCGCTCGCCGAGGGTCGCTCCCTCGATCCCAACGACGAGCTTCACCACGCGCAGGTCTGCGTGATCGGCGCCGGCGTGCGCCGCGACCTCTTTGGTGGTGACCCGGCGCTCGGTAGAGACGTCAAGGTCAATGACGTCTGGTGTGAGGTCGTCGGCGTCCTCGCGAAGGATGCATCGTCGACCTCTGCGGTCCAGGGCGTCGCCGTGTCGTCGACCGACGCCGAGGTCTACCTGCCGTTCACGACGGCGCTTCGCAAGTTCGATCGCGATCCACTGAAATCACCGCTCACCGAGATCGTGGTGCGTCTCGAATCCAACGCTCCTGCAGGAGAGACCGGCGCGGTCGTCGGCACCCTGCTCGATCGGCTGCACGGCGGCACGCGCGACTTCGAGATCGTCGTGCCGGAGGCGTTGCTCCGCCACAGCCGCGAGACGCAGCGTCTGTTCAACCTCGTGATGGGCCTGATCGCCGGCATCTCACTCCTCGTCGGTGGCATCGGCATCATGAACATCATGCTGGCCACCGTCCTCGAGCAAACGCGAGAGATCGGGGTCCGCCGGGCCGTCGGAGCGCGCCGCGCAGACATCCGCTTCCAGTTCCTGGTCACCGCGTTCACGCTCGCGATGCTCGGCGGCTGTCTCGGCGTCGCAATGGGCTTGGCGATCGCACGCATCGTCGCCGCCTACGCCGACTGGCCCACCGTGGTCACGACCTGGTCGGTCGCCCTCTCGCTCGGTGTCTCGGTCTTCGTCGGGGTCGTGTCGGGCCTCTACCCCGCAGTCCGCGCCGCGCGCCTCGATCCGATTCAAGCGCTCCACGCGGAGTGAGCCGTGCCCACGATGGCTTACACGTACGCGAACCTCGGTCCGGACACGCGCCGCCGCCGGACCGGGGTTCCGATAACGAACGTCGTTGATGGATCAGACGCGCGCCTCTCCGACGCGCGCTCCGGACCCGACGCGCGCTCCGGACCGGGGTTCCGATAACGTCGTTGATGGATCGGTCGTTGTGACGTTCCGGACCGGGGTTCAATAACGCGTGTGAATCGGTCACGCCTCACGCGTTCCGGACCGGGGTTCCGGTAAGTGAGAGTGCAGCACTCCGGACCGGCAGCGACTGAACTAAATATGCACGCGAAAAAGGACGCAACCATTCGCGACAGCGCCGATAGGCGGCGCATGACCCGTCCTCGTCAGGTCCTCGCGCGACAATTCCACCTCGTCACCCGACGCTGCACCCAGCGTCAGTTCCTCCTGCGCCCAGATGACGAGATTACCAACGCGATTGCCTATTGTTTGGCAGACGCCGCGAAACGGTTCGGGATTGACGTTCTGGTAGCAACCGTCGAATCGAATCACCACCACACAGTGATCTTCGATCGACACGGTCGCTTCCCGCAGTTCATCGAGCACTTCCACAAGATGGTGGCCAAGTGCGTAAACGCCGCGCGCGGTAGACGAGAGAACCTCTGGTCGTCTGGCGAGGCGTGTGTCACTCGTCTACTCGATTACGAGACCGTGCTCGCCAAGCTCACGTACTCGGCAGGGAACCCCGTCCAGGACGGACTCGTCGAACGCGCGACTCAGTGGCCCGGGTTGAACGGCTATCGACACCTGATTCACCGGAAGCCGCTACGCGCGCGCCGGCCAATGTTCTTTTTTCGACGCGATGGTTCGTGGCCCGACGAGCTCACGCTGACGTTTGCGATTCCGCCCGAGCTCGGCAACGCGGAGGAGGTGATCGCGGAGCTGAAAACACGTGTTGCTGCTCTCGAGGAAGACACGATCCGCATACGCCGCAGGTCTGGTGCGAGAGTGCTCGGGCGAAGGGCAGTCCTTGATCAGAAGTGGTCAACATCGCCGACGACAATCGAGGCACGCCGAACCCTTCGGCCACGTTTCGCTGGTGGCCGCGACGCTCGTAACAAGGCCCTCGGCGAGTATCGAGTGTTCCTCGATACGTATCGCAATGCGTTCGAGCAGTGGCGCTCTGGCAAGTCATGCATGTTCCCGCCGGGGACCTATTGGCTTGCGCGCTTCACTCCGATCGGATCTGGGACGGGAGAAGCGCTACCCGATTAACACTACTGCGTCGGCGAAAAGCTCGATCGATTCGATCACATAGGAGATAGACGCGTTTGGGGATCGAGCAGATCCCACCTGCCGTGATCCAACTGGGTATGCCAGCAA
>JACCYD010001100.1 GCA_013696695.1 Deltaproteobacteria bacterium
CGGCGTGATCATGTACGAGTGCGCGACGGGCACCGTGCCGTTCGTCGGTAACAACTACCTCTCGGTGATCTCGCAGGTGCTCAACGAGACGCCGAAGCCGATCCGCGATCTACGGCCCGAGATCTCCGACGAGTACGAGGCCGTCGTGCTCAAGGCGATGGCGAAGGACAAGACCGAGCGCTACTCGAGCGCGAACGAGATGCTCGCCGACGTCAGCGCGCTGCTCGAGGATCCGACGCACTCCACCGAGCGTGCGCGGATCACCGGCCCTCGCCGGCGTCTGCAGAAGAAGCTGTCGTCGTCGCGCTACATCGTGTGGATCGGTGGCGTCGCGGTGATCGTCGCGGCGGTGGCCGTCACGGTGAAGGTGATGATGGGCGGCTCGTCGGCGAAGCCGGTCGCGGCCCCACCCGATGCGCTGGTCGCGGTCGTCCCGCCGGATGCCGTCGCGGTCGCGCCCCCCGATGCCGAGGTGATTCCCGAGCAGAAGCTGCTCGAGATCGAGATCGTGACCACTCCGCCGGGCGCCAGCCTGATCAAGGATGGCCTCGAGGTGGATGGGGTGACGCCGATGAAGATCAAGGTCGTCAAGGCGAACAAGGAAGTCGAGATCGTCGCGAAGCTCGCGACCTACAACGACAAGCTGTTCAAGTTCAACCCGCTCGAGATCGACCCGACCAAGCCGCAGAAGGTGACGCTCGAGAAGCCGAAGCAGGGCGTGCGACCGGTGCAGATCGTGCCGAAACAGGGCAGCAGCGCAGGATCCGGTTCCGGCCACAGCTCGGGAGGTGGTGACTTCGGTGGCTTCCCGGGTGGTGCTGGCGGTAACGTTCCCAAGCAGTGAGGATCGCCGGGATCGCACTCGTGGTGCTGGCCGTGACCGCAGGGTCGGCCGCTGCACAACCGAAACCTGATTTGTCGATGGTGCTCGATGTCGATCGCTGTCCGCACACCGACGCCACCGAGGACGTGCTGACCGCGCAGGGACGCGAGCACTACCAGCGCGGCGAGACGTTGTATCTGCAGGGCGACTACAAGGGAGCGGTGCTGGAGCTGGTCGCCAGCTACTGCAAGATCTCGTCGTTCGGCTACTCGATCCTCAAGGACATCGGCCAGGCCTACGAGCGCATGCTCGATTACGAGAAGGCAGTCGCGTACCTCGATCGCTACGTTCGCGAGATGCCCGACGATGCGAAGCGGGCGTCGAGCTGCGCGCCGGATCCAAAGGAGGATCGCGAGAACGTGCGGCGCCGCGTCGCGGTGCTCAAGGATCTCAAGGCGCACGTCAAGATCCAGACGCTGCCCGGCCGCGCCGCGATCGAGATCGCGCGAAAGAGCGACGGCTTCGTCGTGCGCAGTGGCTTCGGCGGCGATACATTCGAGCTCGTTGCGGGGTGGTACACGCTGCGCACCACGACGCGAGGTCACGAGAAGCACGAGGAAGAGCTGGTCACGCGAATCGGTCAGCCCGATACCCGCTTCGTCTCGCTGACGCCGCAGACCGGTCGGATCTCGGTGAACGTGACGCCGGCGGACGCCAAGATCTACCTCGTCGACGGCGCCGTCGATCGGTTCGTCGGGGTCGGCCGCTGGGAAGCCAAGCTCGACGCGCGCAAGTACACCGTGCGCGCCGAGAAGCAGGGGCGCATCGAGGCCAGCCGCGAGGTCGAGATCAAGCCCGACGAGGTCTTGCAGGTCGGAGTCGATCTCGCGCCGCAACCGCAGTTCGGCCGCCGCCAGCTGCTCGGGTTCGGCACGGTGGCCGGTGCGGTCGCCGTCGGCAACGTGCTGTTCGCATTCAACGAGAGCGCGATCGCGACGACCGGCGCGGTCGGTGGCGGCGCGGCTGCGTTGGCATTCGGCTATCTGTACCTCCCCGACGACCTCGCGTTAGGCACCAGCAACCTGACGATCACCTCGACGATCGGCGGCGGCATCGTCGGCTCGTTCGGCTCGCTGCTGTTCACGGGCGAACAGTCGGTCGTCGCACCGATCACCGGCCTCGGCATGATCGGCGGCGCGGCGGTCGGCTACTACTTCGGCGATTCGAGAAAAGTCCGGACCGGCGA
>JACCYD010001124.1 GCA_013696695.1 Deltaproteobacteria bacterium
GCCCGCGTGGGCGCGGGAGCCTCGCGAGGCGGCCGAGGCGCGCGAAATCACGGACTGGCAGCCGATTCGTCGACGGAAATCGGCGATCTGGGATCCGAACTAGCTAGACGCGCACGGCGCCGAGCGCGATCATGTGATCGATCCAGGCAGCGCACGTGCGCTCGCCCTCGGGATCGATCTGGAATTGCTGGACGGTGGCCCACGCCGGGTGGGTCATCAGGGGTGGCAGCGACGAGAGTTTTCGCCAGTGCACGTGTGCGGTGGACAGAAAGCCGCGGTCGAACTTCGACTTCGGGTGCGCGAGGGTCGCTTCGAACGGCACCGACCACGCGCGGCGATGCTCGGTCAAGAGCGCTTTCTCGCGTGCGAACGCCTCGGCCATTTGCGGGTTGAGCTGGCGCAAGACCATCCCGGATGCAGGGGCGCGCGACTTCGCGATCGTTCGCAAGCGCGTCAGCTGGAGCGTGATGAATTCGCCGCGTGGATCGCCGCGCTCCTGGAGCCAGTCGGCGAACACCTCTCGTAGGCCGTCGTCGTTCGGGGTGGCCCAGATCTCGCGGAGAAACTCGTCGGCGGTCTTGTTCGCCGCGCGGTGCTGCTTCAGCGCGAGGCGCTCGGAGAGCTTGGCGAGTGCGGCACGTTCGGTGGTGGATGCGGAGGGAGGGTCGAACCGAGCGAGCTTGCCGTCGATGACGACCAGCTTCTTCTTCAGGAAGTTCTCGAACTCGGTCTGCGGGATCAGTTCGCGCATCGGCGCGAGGATCGGGACGAGGCCGAGATGGATCTGCTTGCCGATCACATCGAACGCCGGCTTCCAGAACTGGCGGGAAGAGATCTGCTTGTCGCTGGCGAGGGCGAGCAAGCCTGCGGACAGCCGGGGATCGATCGGCCAGCGCTCGATCTTGGTGAGCCGCTCGATCGAGTACTCGGTGCGCCCCGTGATCATGGTCGCGAGCAGCCACTCGAGATCGACGGCGCGCTGCTTCACGGCAATGTCGGACCAGCGGGTATGCTGGTCGTTGAGCGACCCGGTCGTCGGGTACTGCGCCGAGACCCGCTTGCCGGCGAGCGTGATCAGCTCGACGAGCTCGGGTAACGGGCGTGCTCGGTACGCGACGAGCAGGGCATCGAGGAGCGCCTCTCCATCGATCGCGGCGGCGGCTTGAAGCTCGGCGGTGATGTCGGCGAGCTTCCGAGCCATGCGACTTCATGGTCGCCTCGCGGCCTGATGGTTTCAAGTCCGCGCTCAGTTCAGCGCGACCTTGCGTTTCTTCGCCCACTCGGCGACACCGTCGGCGCGCTTGTCTTTGAGGGCGATGAGATCGGCGAAGGCGCGCTTGGCGAGCGTCTTCGCGCGATCGCGATTCGCTGCGGACTCGGGCTTCGCATCCCACAGCGCGCGTGCGAGGCCGTAGCTCGCCATCGCGTAACTGACCTTGTCGTCGGCGGTGCGGCGCGGCGCCTTCTCCTTGCTCGCCACCGCACGCTCGAAGAGCGGCACGGCCTTGTTGGCGTGACCGAGGTCGGTGTGGCAGTCGGCCATCGATTGATCGATGCGGATGACATCCGGGTGCTCCGGCGGCAATTGCTTGAGACGCGTCGTGCGCGCGGCGTCGAGGAGCACCAGCGACTCGTCACAGCGCTTCTCGAGGCGGAGGCCCATCGCCGTGCTGAGCTGCGACTGCGTGGTGAACAGATGGTCGGGGCCCAGGGTCTTCATGCGGATCGCGAGCGCACGCTGGTTGGCGGCGAGCGCGCCCTCGTTGTCGTCGGCGCGCGCTAGCGTGGCGGCGAGCGTGCCGAGCGCGATCGCGGTGTCGGGATGGTCGGGACCGGCGACCTTCTCCATCAGCTCGGCGGACTTCTTCGCGGCCGGGATGGCCTCGGCGTAGCGGCCGGCGATCAGGTTGATCTGCGCCTCGGCACCGATCGATTGCGCGACATCGGCGTGCTGTTCGCCGTAGGCGGCAGTCAGAATGGTGAGCGAGCGTTTCTGCGAGGCGAGTGCTTCGTCGGTCTTGCCCATGCGGACCTGGATCTGCGCGAGCGCGTGCAGCGTCTTGCCGACAGCGGGGTGGGAATCGCCGCGGTAGGCGCTCTCGAGCTTGATCGCGCGATCGAGAAGCTTCGTCCCCTCGTCCGGCTTCCCGCGGCTCGTGTGGGCGATGGCCATCGGCACCAGCGCCTCGGCGATCCGGCCATCGTCCTTGCCGTAGATCTGCTCGCGGATCGCGACGCACTTCATGAGCGTCTCGATCGCGACCTCGAACTTGCCCTCGCGCAGCGCGAACACACCCGCAGCCATCGCGAGGTCGGCCGCGAGCTCCTTGTCCTCGAGGCCCTTGATCACCGCGGTCGCGAGATCGCGTCGCTCGTGACCTTGCGCGAACATGGCGCGCTCGCCGGCGATCGACATCAGTCCCGTCAGCACGCGAGCTCGTGTGCGAGCGTCGCGCCCGGTCTCGGCGGCGAGCAGCGCGCGCGTATAGGCGGTCTCGGCGGTCGTCCAGTCGCGCAAGCGCAACTGGATCTGACCGACGATCAGCTCGGCCTCCGCGATCGCCGGATCGTGCGAGAGCTCGGTCGCCGTCTTCGCGGCTGCGCTCGCACACGGCGTGGCCTCCTTGTAGTTGCCGGCGACGGCGAGCGCACGGCAACGCGCGATCTCGGTGTCGAGCGCCTCGATCTTGCCGCGCAGCTCGCGATCGGCGGGCAGCACCTTGAGCTCTTGCAACGAGGCAACGTCCGCGCAGTCGGCGACGGACGGCAGCAAGGACACGGCGCCGACCGCATCGCGCAGCACGTTCTTGTCACCCTTCGCGAGCGTCTCGACGACCGCGCCGAGCGTGGCCTTGCGGCGCCGCAGGCAGTGCATGCGGAGATCGAGCAGCGCTTCGGACTGCGTTCCGCGGACGTGCGTCGCCTCGCAGGTCTCGGTGTACGTCGCGGCCCACGCGTCGGTGTAGCGATCGAGTAGCTGCGCGACGCTCGCCATCGACGTGCTCGCGTACGGCAGGTCCGCGGCGCGGTACGCCTGCTCGATGCGCGTGCGCGCCGCGGCGTCCCACACACCGGCGAGCGCCGCGGAACCATCGCTGCACGCTGGCCCGCCGCTCGATCGGAGAAGCAACACCGTCGCCATCGCGCCACCGCCGAGCACGCACCCCGCGGCGATCATCGCCGTGCGTGCCGGTGACCGGGTCGCGCGCTCGAGATCGGCGAGCAGCTCGGCCATCGACGGATAGCGATCCGCGGCGTTCGGCGACAGACCGCGCCGAACCAGGTTTGCGAGGCGACGCGGCAGTGCCGGCTTCGGCGGTAGCGAGAGCTTCGCGTGCGCGGCACGAAGCGTCTCGAGGTCGGAACCTCTGAACGGGCGCTCGCCGTAGATGCCCTCGAACAGCGTCACGCCGAAGCTGAACTGATCGGAGACCGGCGTGGTCGCGATGGTCCCGACGAGCTGCTCGGGCGCCATGTAGGCCGGCGTTCCGGCGAGGCCGTGCGTCTTCGTCGTCGGTCCGGTTGGAGGTTGCATTTGCGGTTCGTGGTCGTGCTCGCGCGCGAGCCCGAAATCGGTGACCACCACGCGACCGTCGTCGGCGACCAGCACGTTGTCGGGCTTGAAGGCGCCATGCACCAGCCCGGCTGCATGAGCGGCCGCGAGCCCGGCGCCGGCTTGCTGCATCGTCGACACCACCTCGCGCCAGCCGGGCGAGCTCTCGAACCACGCGCGCAGCGTGCGTCCCTTGACGAGCTCCATCGCGAGGAACACGCGCTCGCCGAACATGCCGACGTCGTAGATCCGGATCACGTTGGCGTGCGCGAGCTGCGCCATCACCTGTGCCTCGCGGAGCAGCCGCTGCTCGGAGCCACCGGGATGGACGAGCTTGATCGCGATGTTGCGGCCGAGCTCCGGATCCTCGGCGCGATAGACCTCGCCCATCGCGCCGGCGCCGATCAGCTCGAGCAGTCGATACCGCCCCGCCGTCTGACCGATCCATTGCCCCTCGAGCGCCGTCGCCACCAGCTCTCGACACGAGTCGCAGCTGTCGAGGTGCGTGCGAACGCCGTCGCGCTGGGTCTCGGGGAGGTCGCCCCCGATCCACGCATGGACCGCACGATCATCGAGACACGGCGCCGTCACGTGGCCCCCTGTATCAAATGTTGGCGTCGCGTGTCGCGGTCATTCTACGTCTCGCACGAAGTCGGGCAGAACGCCTGTGCGCAGCTATAGAACGACTCGTAGTCACTCCGGCCGGTGGGGTTGGTCTCCGCGCACACATTGAAGCACGCCGAGTCACCGGCCGCGCATGCGGACGCGCACCCGACATAGCTGTCGCACGGCGTACCCACCAAGCAGGCCTCGGCCTCGCTGCAGCACGATGCTGCGAGGCAGGTGTCGCACGCGCTGACCGGCGCGAAGCCGCACGTCGGTTCCGGATCCGGATCGGGGTCGGGGTTCGTGGTCGAGCGCGCGATGTCGCGCGGGATCGAGATGTCGCCATGCAGCACCGACACGGTCTCGTACGCGGTGCCGGTGAGGTCGAACAGCTGGGGCACCGGAACCGCCGGCGCGAACGTCCAGCCGGCGACGCTGCCCTCGCCGTAGCGGTACGTGTACGTCGTCGTGCCGCTGCTCGTCGACCACCGGATCTCGCCGATCCGGCCGGCGTCGTCGTACGTCACCTCGTGACGACCGTTGCGACTATCGACCACCTCGACGAGCCGCGCGTCGGCATCGAGCTCGAACGTGTACGTCTCGCGATGATCGCCGCCCTGAAACAGCGACGCGCGCTCGATCGATCCGTCGTTCGTGTAGCGCAGCTCGGTGCTCGCGGTCTGAGATCCCGCGACCTCGAGCTGCTTGGTGGTGCGGCCGTCGGCGTCGTACTCGTAGCGCACGAGGCGCGTGGTGCCGCTCGAGCCCGGCGCCGTGGTGAGCGTCGAGATCTCCTTCGGGACGTTCGAGCGCGCGGGGTCGTACGCGATCGTCCGCTCGTCGACTCGAATGCCGGCGATCTCGAACCGCGTGCGCGCGAGCCGGCCTTGTTCGTAGGTCAGGCGCTCGGTCGCGCGATCGCCCTCGACGTCGGCGTACTCGACGAGCTCGATGCCACCGGCGCCATACGTGAAGCGAGCGGTGCCGGCAGGGGCGCCGTTTTCGTGGCGCGCGACCTCGCGGAGCTGCGAGCCCTCGTAGCTGAAGTCGAGTCGCTCGATCGTGGTGCGCGAGCCATCCTGGATCGTGGTCTCGACCTCGAGTAGCTGGGCACCCGAACGGTCGTCACCCGACGCGGAGCACGCCGCGAGGGAAAATGTGGAGAGAACCAATGGAAGTGAGGCGTTCATGGCCCCCTAACCCGGGGTTCCGAGAGATGTCGCAAGAAATCGACGGGTGCGTGTTAAGAGGACGCTTCATGGGTTCGGCGGAGAGCAAGATCGAGCAGATCGACCGCGTCCTGGACCAGGGTCGGGCCGCGTTTCCCGACCTCGCGATCCCCGCCGATCGAATTCGCCCGCTGGTGAAGCAGCGTCTGGAGGATGCGGAGATGCTCGCGGCCGACGAGGTCTATCTCGCGTGTGCGTGCGCGCTGAGCATCCCGGGTGCGATCGCCGCGTTCGAGCGCCGCTACTTCGGCGTGATCGCGCCGGCGCTGGCGCGCATGTCGCTGTCGCGCGATCACATCGGCGAGGTCGAGCAGTTGCTGCGCGGGCGGCTGTTCGTCGCCGAGCCAGGCGAGCTGCCGCGCGTCGTCAGCTACGCGGGCGATGGCCAGCTCGGCGG
>JACCYD010001132.1 GCA_013696695.1 Deltaproteobacteria bacterium
GCACTGATCGGCTGCGCGGATCCGATCGACTACGTCGCCCGCGAGCTCGATCGGTTCTCCGATCCATCGCCCGGATGGGACGACCGACTCGACCACGTGGTCGCCGTGCACTGGAACAATGTCGCCGATCTGCCGCCGCTTGCTCACGCGCGGCTGTTTCGCTGGGAGGTGCACACGCTTGCGATCACGGCGTGGATCGATTCCGTCGGTGGCGTGCTCGCGGCGGTGATGTCGGCGAATGCCCTGCCCGGCCTGCTCGCCGCACGCACGATGTGGCGCGGCATCGCCGAGGCGGTGACGTTGTGGCGGTATCGCGATCACGCGCGGCTGGTGAGCGATGGCACCGTCGATCTCGCCCGGTATTGCGCCTCGCGGGTCGATCGTCCCATCGGTCGCTACGCGGCGCGGATCCTGGTGGCGCTCGTCGAGGGCAAGGTGATCGGGATGTCGACGATCCGCGACCTCATCCTCGATCGGACCGCCGACGCCAGTGCCGAGACCCGCGAGCTGCTCGCCCGCCTGGTGCGCCTCGACGGCATGCCGGAGCCCCCGCCGCGGATCGACGCGAGCATGCCAACCGCTGCGTTGATCGACCAGATCAAGACCTGCCGCGATCTCGCCGAGCTGGTGCGCTGGTGCACGGATGCTCGCTACGCCGTCGTGCAGGAGGCCGTGCTCGCGCTGCTGGTCCACGGCGACCTCGGTCAGCTGCGACTCGCTCAGCTGCTGCCCCAGCTCGCCGACGTGCCGCAACCGATCGCGATCCTCGCGAGCATCGGGCTGTGGGACAGCCAGGCAGCGCTGTTCGCAGCACGCGAGCTCGCGGCACGTGGCGATCTGAAGCCGCAGTGGCAGTTCCATCTCTGCCTTGGCCTCGGCGATCGCGATGGCGCGCTCGCGGCGATCAAGGTGCCCGGCGTCAGCTGGTTCCGGCGCGACGACTGGGCCGCGCTCGTCGCGGTGGTCGATCCGGTGCGCTGTGCGATCGAGCTCGCCGATGTGCCGCACCATCACGCCTACCAGCCGGCGATCGCGATCCTGATGGCGCAGCCACGGGCGATGGCCGTGCGCGATGCGCTGATGCGCTTCCTCTCGATCGACGCCTCCCGGCCGATCGTGCTCCGACGGTTGGTCGCCCGCACGCTGCTCGTCGATTACGCCGTCGAGCTCGGCCTGCCCCTCTTGATCGAGGAGCTCGCCGAGCCCGCCGGCAACGAGCTCCTCGCGCTGCTGGCCCCGCGCGCCGCATCACTGGTGGCGACGGCGATCGTCGACGCTGCGCTGATCGGCGGCTACCAGGCATGTAGCGAGAAGCGCATGTGGCAGGTGCTCGACGCGCTCCGGGTCGAGAGCGCCGTGCTCGGCGAGCTCTACATCCGGATCCTCGAGCACGCCTCGACCACCGGTGCGCGGCGCCAGGCCTCGCAGCTCGTGCTCGGCGTGGAGCAGCAGGCCGCGCGGCTGACGCGCGTCGCCGAGGTGTTCGCGTGGGGCATCCGGCGCGGCGTCGAGCTCACCGGCCGGTTGTTCAGGGTCCACATGACGGCGAAGGAGCGAGACCTCGGCCACACGTTCCTCGACGGCAATCGCATCTTCGTGTCAGCGCTGCCGATGTTGCGCGGCGAGGCGTTCGGCAAGGACATCGTCGAGGGGCTGCTGCTCCACGAGATCGGACACCACGTCTACCACCGAGGCGAGGAGCCGCAGAACCTGTGGAAGCGCGCGCACGACGAAGGCATCGGGCACCTGTTGAACCTGATCGCGGACGAGCACCTCGAACGCAACCTGCGTGGCGTCGATCGCGACTACGGCGACCGGCTGAAGCGGCTCGGTGCCTACGCGTTCCAGCACGGCGCCCACGAGATCGACGTCGACGTGTTGCTGGACAGCTTGCGCGGCTCCGCGGCCGCCGCGCTCTCGGGCACGACGCTCGAGGTCGCGTTCGACGACAAGTCGCTGCGGCTCCGTCGCGGCTCCGTGCTCGGCGAGCTCGAGCGCGGCGGCCATCCCCTCGCGCGATTCGCGCGCGCGTTGCGCATGGGTCTCGGTAATCGCACCGGCGATCCGCTCGTCGCGCAGGCGCTCGAGGCGTGCGCGAGCAAGCCTCTCAAGTCGCTCGACATGCGCGGCCTCTACGATCTGACGGTGAAGATCGCCGAGCTGTTCGGTGGAGCGATCTCGATCGCACAGGTGTTCGGCGGCTCGGAGGGGCTCGAGTTCGGCGAGCGGGACGACGACGTATTCGGCGGCTTCGACGATGACGTGCTGCAGAAGGAGGTCGAGCGCATCCTCGATCCTCGCCGCAACAAGTCGGGGCCCGCGGGCGGCCGCGATCACCTGTGCATCAACGTCAACCCGAGTGAAGACTTCGATCGAATCACGCACGTGCAGCGCGTGAAGGGCGATCCGAAGGCGCATCGCGAAGCCGCGCTCGCCGTCGCGCGCCACGCGCACCGGCTACGGGCATTCCTCGACGATCTGGGCTTGCGGTGGACGCCGCAGCACGCGCGCATTCAGGGCCGCTCGATCGATCGCACGCGCCTGCGCGCGCTGGTCACCCGCAACGATCCGAGGATCCTGATGGCGCGCGAGCCGACCCGGCGCACCGACCTGTTCCTCGGCACGATCATCGATTGCTCGGGCTCGATGACCGCTGGCAACAACATCGAGCGGGCGGTCCGCTTCGCCACGCTGGTCGCGGAAGCGGTGCGGCCGCTCGCCGGCGTCGAGGCGCGGTTTTTCGGCTTCACCGACAGCGTGATCTACGATGCCGGCGACGCGCGCGAGTGCAACGTCACCGGCCTCGAAGCCGGTGGCGGGAACAACGACGCTGCCGCGCTGCTCCACGTCGCCAACCTCGCAGCCGCCTCGCAGAAGCGCGCGAAGGTGCTCGTCATGATCAGCGACGGGCTGCCCACCGAGTGCTCGATCGGCGCGTTGCGCGGCCTGGTCACGCAACTGACCAAGCGACGTGGCCTGGTGTGCGCACAGGTGGCCGTGCGAGAGCTCGAAGAGGAGTGCTTTCCTCACTACGTCGTCCTCGATGACGAGCAGCCGGATGTCGCCATTGCGCGGTTCGGCCGCATGATCGCGGACCTCGCGCGACGCGGCCTCACCCAGTAATCAAAAGCCCCGCAATACCGGCGAACGTCCGGCCGTTGGGTGCGCATGCGTCGCGTCAGTTTGTGTGTCGTCTTGCTCTCGGGCACTGCGCTCGCGCTCCCTCCGAACAGCCCCTACCGCGAGGGCGCCAATCATCGCGTCGGCGACGACAGCTTCGTCGCGCGGGCGGGGCGTGCGC
>JACCYD010001152.1 GCA_013696695.1 Deltaproteobacteria bacterium
CCGCAGCGGTGAGGCTCTGGATGTCGACCAGATCTTGCGCGCGACCTGCCGTCAACTTGAGGGTGATCAAGCCGTCTCGAGAGACCACCGAGAGCGTGCGATCGCTCCACGGGACCCGCTGCCGGGCGTCCCAGATCGGCTGGAGCTTCGCGTTCAACCACAGCACGTCGAGCATCAGAGGCCGGCTGTCGAGGAGTTTGGTGAAGCGCTGAACTTCGATCCCGGAGCTGGCAAACTCCATCGGCAGGGCTTCGAACACGAAGCCACATCGGGTCGTGACCTCGCGGATTCGCGCGTGGTCGGCGCGCCGCGCGATCAGCTCGATCTCCTTGGTGGCTCTCGGCGCACCGTACACGGCGAGCGCGAGCGCACCGCAGATCGCGTAGTCGATCGCCGCCTCGTCGAGCGTTCGGATGAGCGCCTCGAGCTCGGCGTGGATGTCGACCATGACGTACCGATCTGGCATGATCGCGCTCGCGACGTTCAGCGAGCGAGCTTGACGCGCACGGCGTCCCGGATCGCGTTGAGCGTGGGGAGCTTGGTGAGCCCGAGCAGCCACGGCAGATCGAGATCGGGCACCCACTGGCTCTGCGCCTGCAGCTCGTACGCTCCACCGCGCAACACGTAGACGCGGAGTGCGTCGGCTTCCCAGAACCAGACCTCCGGAATGCCGAGGCGCCGATAGATCTCGAGCTTGTCGATCCCGCCGCGTGTCCAGCTCACCTCGATCACCAGATCGGGCCAGCCGTGTTCGGAGCGCTCGTGATCGCCGAAGATGAAGCACTCGTCGGGCTCGGCGCCGGCTTCGTCGTCCTGCTTGTTCAACGTCCAGCTCTTGTGACCGGAGATCTCGATGCCGACCTCGAGACAGTAGAACACCAGCACCTGACCGATGTGATAGCCGGTCGTTTCGTGGCCATACGAGGGCGACATCAGCTCCACCGCTCCATCGAGATACGCGAGCCTCGGCCGGCTGCGTTCTCCGCGGAGCGCGAGCAGCGACTGGTATCCCGCCCAGTCGAGCCCGGACATCACGATCCGTCCATCCGCCGTCGGCACGTAGAGGCCGGGGGGAACGTTGACTGGATCGCCCGCAGGGGAAGTCATGGCAGCCATCGTAGCACTCGGTGCAGCAAGCGAGATGCCACGCCTAACCAGCTAAAACCCAAACGCGCGCGCCCCAATGTCCGGCCCGATTCCGGACGGCCGTCCGCAGGACGGACAACGCCGGACGCGCTGGCTCGCACGCGGTCGGTGGCGTGATGATCGGATCATCGCGGCGCAGAGAATTGCGTGCTCGTTGGGAGCGGTCCTTCGCGCCGGGAGGTACACGAGGGCATGGCCGACGAAACACTGCATCGCGCGATCGGCGGCCGTATGCTCGTCATCTTCATCGTCGGTGACATCCTCGGCGCCGGCATCTATGCGCTGGTCGGCAAGCTCGCCGGCTTCGTCGGCGGTGCGGTGTGGTTGCCGCTCGCGATCGGCTTCGCCCTCGCCGCGCTGACGGCGTGCTCGTACGCGGAGCTGGTCGGCAAGTACCCGCGCGCTGCGGGTGCCGCGCTGTACACGCATCGCGCATGGGGCCGGCCGTTCTTCACGTTCATCGTCGCGTTCGCGGTGATGATGTCGGGCGTCGCATCGGCGGCAACGGCGGCGGTCGCGTTCGGCGGCGATTACCTGCAGCAGCTCGTCGACGTGCCGTGGTGGATCGCCGCGTTCGGCTTCCTCGCGCTCGTCACGGTGATCAACTTCATCGGCATCTCCGAGTCGATCAAGGTCAACTTCGTGCTGACGATGATCGAGCTCGGCGGGCTCTTGATCGTGTTGATCGTCGGCGTGGTCGGCATCGCCAGGGGCGGCGGCGACATCGGCCGCGCACTCGAGATCGAAACGCCGTCGGGGCTGCTGTTCGGTGTCGCCGGAGCGACCGCGCTGGGGTTCTACGCGCTGCTCGGCTTCGAGGACTCGGTGAACCTCGCCGAGGAGACCGAGGAGCCGCATCGGACGTTCCCGCGCGCGCTGTTCATCGGCATCGCGCTGACCGGGCTGCTCTACGTGGCGATCGCGATCGTGGCGATCGCGATGATGGCGCCCGCACAGCTCGCCGCCTCGAAGGCGCCGCTCCTCGACGTCGTGGTCGCCTCGGGGGCGAATTTTCCGCCGGGCGTGTTCGCGCTGATCGCGCTGTTCGCGATCTGCAATACGGCACTGATCAACCTGATCATGGCGTCGCGCCTGCTCTACGGCATGGCGAACGAGAAGATCGTGCCGTCGGTGTTCGCGCGCGTGCATCCGACGCGGAAGACGCCGTACGTCGCGATCCTGTTCTCGGTCGCGATCGCCGCGTGCTTGATCCTGGTCGGCAAGGACGTCGGCGTGCTCGCGAGCACGTGCACGTTCCTGCTGCTGCTGGTGTTCGGCATCGTCAATGTCGCGGTGCTCGTCCTGCGGCGGCGCCCCGTCGAGCATCCGCATTTCCACGCGCCGACGTGGGCGCCCGCGCTTGGCGCGATCGGCACCGTTGCCCTCGCGACACCGCTCGCCGATCGCGACTGGAAGATCTACGCGCTCGGCGGCGGACTGATCGCGCTCGGTGCCGTGCTGTGGGTCGTGCAACGGTTGGTCGGCGGCAAGCGAGAGGGCGAGCTCGACGTCGAGAACCTGATCAAATGAGCGATCACACGCGAGATGCGCGCGACGGCCTCACCCGGCTCGAGCGCGTGATCCTGTGGCAGCTGCGCGAAACCGAGAAGGAGCGCGGCGGTTCATCGGCCGGCGTGCCGACGGCGATGCTCTACGGCCGCGTCCTCGAGCACGTCGATGTCTCGGTCGAGGAATTCACGCGGACGCTCCAGCGACTGATCGGCACGCTCGGCGGCCGTTAGCTCTCGTCGTCGTCTTCTTGGTCTTCTTCGACCGTCTCGCCGAGGTTCTCGAGGCGCGGGTTGAGGAACCCCGCGAGCCAGCCCTCGCGTGCGAGCGCCTTCCGGTACATCGCCGCCGCTTGCTTCGGCCGGTGCAGCGCTTCCAATGCGATACCTGCGAGCGCGACCCGATCGCCCTGCTCGTCGTCCCACGAGCGCACGTCGCGGCGACGGGTCTCGCGCAGCCGCGACAGCGTGTACGACGGCCGCAGCTGGGCGAGCAGCTGACCGTAGTGCCACGGGTGATGGTCGAGCTGGATCGACGCTGCGTGCTCGCCGAGCATGCGATCGGCCAGCGCCGGATCGCCGGCACGCAGCGCCATCTCTGCGCCGCTCACGCGGATCAGCGGCACGGTGCTCGCCAGCACGTACGGCGCGAGTGGGATCACCAGCTCCGGCCGGACGCAGAAGCGGTGATGAGCCATCACGATCGGCAACGTGACATCGTCGAGATCGCGTTCGAGCGCAGCGCGCAGCACGCCCACCAGCGCGCTCGGATCGATCACATCGAAGTCGAGCCCGGCGGCGTCGAGCCCGCGGAAGCGCCCGACCAGATCGAGTGGACCGTCATCGTACCAGTCGCGCGACAGCAGGCGACGCACCGAGCCGCGGGGCACGACGAGCGCGTTCATCCGCTTCGCGAGGTCGAGCACGAAGTCGCGCATGTGATCGTCGAGCTGGATCGCCTCGTGCGAGTAGATG
>JACCYD010001179.1 GCA_013696695.1 Deltaproteobacteria bacterium
GCCCACCGCACCGGCCACACCGACGGCAGGCACACCCGGTCACAACGCGCCGTCGGGTAGCGGTGCGGCACCGAATCCGACGACGCCGGCCAATCGCGAGCCGCGTCCGGCGCCGGGTCCGCAACCCACCGCGTCGCCCGCGGGCAGCCTCGACGCACGCGTCCAGCAGGAGCTCGAGACCCGCGCGGATCCGACGCTCAAGGCCGGGTATGCCCGTGCCGTCGCCGGGGTCGATTCGCTCCGCATCCAGGCGCTGCAGTTCACGTTCACGCCAAACGGCGTGTGGAACACGCTGGTCGAGACGTTCACGGCCAAGAACGCGTTCCAGGATCACTTCGGTCAGATCTATTCGACCAACGCGTATCGCGGCGGCAACTCGTGGGCCGATACGGCGCAGACCTGGATCGAAGGTCTGCGCGGCATCGTTCACATCATCGGCGACGTCGCGTCGGTGATCTCGGCGTGGGCCGGGCTCGCCGCCCTGGTCACCGGTGCGCTCGCACTGATCTTCTCGGAGACCGTCATCGGTGGCATCGCGCTCGGTGCGATCGCGGCGATCGCCGCCGAGGTCGCGCTGGTCGCCGGCGCGATCAAGCTGCTGACCGACATCATCGACACCATCCTCGGCATCATCCAGATGATCATCCTGGTCGTCCGGGCGCGGAACTCGAAGGATCCGGCGGCACGCGCGCGCTTCGCGCAGCTGCTGCGTAAAGAGGCGAACGACTTCGGTGCGAACGTGGTGTCGATCGGCGTCCAGGTCGCCGTGATGGCCGTGTCGGCTGGCATCGGCGCGGGCTTGTCGCGCGGCGCGAACAGCTTCATCTCGGCATTCCGCGCCGAGTTCACCAAGGTCATCCGACCAGCGCTCAAGCCGTGGACCATCGGCAACAACATCGCGCGGATGATGCCCACCCAGGCGGGTCGAGGCGTCAACGCCAACCTCACCGGTCGCAACCTTCGCGGTCAGACCGTTCCTCGCAGAGTGATCGCTGCCGAGGCGGAAGCGGGCATCGTCGCGATCCAGCGCAACGTGCGCGGCGCGCGTGGCCGGATGACGACGGCGAAAGAGATCGTTCCGTTCACGCAGGCGAATCAGATGAGAGGCGCGCGCCTGGTGCTGATGCGCCGCGCGTTGATCTCGAACCTGATCGTCAACACCGGCGGATTCAAGATCGGTCTCGGTGGAGGGCAGCTCCAGGCCGATATCAAGCAACCACGCGCCGCGAACGGCGGCACGTCGAGCACGGCTCCGTCGGCAAACGGCGGACGCGTCAATGCTCCGACCGAGGTCGGCGCCGATCTGTCGAAGGTCGAGATGTGGCCGAGCCAGATCGCGCTATTCGAGAACTCGAAGGCTCCGCTGCAGGGCGCGGTCGATCGCACGCAGCGCCAGTACGACATGGCCGAGTCGCAGGCAGGCCCCGAGCTCGCCGCGCAGGTTCGCACCGCGTTCCAGGGCGCCAACAACAGCGCCGGCCAGGTGCGGTTCGGCGCGATGCAGGTGCAGAACGACGCGCAGGCAGGTCAAGCGAACACGCAGCGCGGTCTGCAGCAGACCGGGCAGGCGCAGCAGCAGTCGACGGCGATGGGTGCGCAGCAGACCCGCGCGAACGCGTCGGTCACGCGCATCCAGGGCGAAGGCACCAAGCTGCAGTCACCGCCGCCGAAAGAGGGCGTGCTCGGATGGCTCTACAACCAGACGATCGGTCGCATCGGCAACTGGATCGGTAGCGCGCAGCGCTGGGTCACGAACCTGGTTGGCAAGTGGGCGATGTCAGCCGCCGGCTTCTCCAAGGAGGAGATGGACATCGCCGGTGTCGAGAACGACATGCGCGAGGACGCGCTCAAGGATCAGAGCTCGACACAGGAGGCGCAGGACGCCGCCACGCGCGCCGATCAGATCCAGCAGACGGTGTTCCAGCTGCAGGAAAACAAGACCCGCGACGAGCAGTACGCGATCCAGGCGATGGCCGACGCGCAGCGCTTCGTCCAGGCACTCGAGGATGCCGATCGTCAGCTCGCTGCGGCGATCCAGAACGGCGGATCGTACATCGCTCAAGTCACGCCGCTGATCGCGCACGAGATGCAGACCGAGGAGGCGCAGGC
>JACCYD010001201.1 GCA_013696695.1 Deltaproteobacteria bacterium
TCACTGACGCACGCCACCGCCGCGGAGCTGGTCTCTGGCGCGATCACGGGCTGTCTGCTCCGCGCCCGTCACGGTTCCCGCGCGGCGCCCTCGGTCGGCGAGAGCCCCCTCGCCGCTCCGAGCGGGAGAGGAGCTTGGGTAAACAACAAATCCAAGGACACACCAGATGAACAACTTCGTCACCTATCAAGTCGCCCTCGATCTCGTCCGCGCGTTATGCCCGATCGTCGAGCAGCTGCGAACCAACAGCAGCGACCTCGCGAACCAGATCGAACGCGCGGGTACCAGCCTCGTGTTGAACCTCGGCGAGGGCAATCGGCGCGCCGGTAAGGATCGGCGGCGGTTCTTTGTCATGGCGCATGGCAGTGCCTCGGAGATTCGAGCCGGGCTCGATGTCGCGGATGCGTGGGGCTGGGCCGTCGATGCGGCAAGCGCGAAGGCGCTCCTCGACCGCCAGCTTCGATTGCTCTGGGGACTGACGCATCCGAAGCCATCGCCGAGTTGATCTTTCAGCGGCCTTCAGCGGCCATACCAACGGCCACCCCTTCAACGGTCCCATATTGCCCATATGGCCCATATAGGTTGTCTGAGAGAGGGATGGTCATATCGCCCTTTCCCACCCGCGCCTTCGCACTGACTTCGCTGAGCAGCAGCGACCACCAACCTACGATCGGGAGGCGGCTATCCCTTCCGCGCTCGCCCGCACTCCATGGTGGTTGCTTACTCGGACTCACGGACGGTTGCACGCTCCATGATCGCTTCGAGCGTCACCTTCGCATCGGAAAGGTGGCCACCAGGCACGCGATCATGAAGGTACTTGCACGCGAGAATCACGTCACGGTTGGAGATCGTCAGAGCGACCGCTTCCACGGGGGCAGGAATCGCGTCCATCGACTCGTACGTCGCGGCTTCGGTCGCATCGAGATCGCGTCCGATGATCTCGTGGATATCCTGCTTATCTGACGCCCTCATTAGCTGCTTCTTCGTGCTTCGACGAAGTGGGTCAGTTGACGACGACGGTCGCGGTGCCTTTGTAGTGCTGCGGCTCGCGGTCGTACGAATACACGCCGAACAGATTCACGATCACGCCGGCGACGATCAGCGCCTTGAACACGCGGCCCATCGGCCTGCCACCGACGGCGAGCAGCATGACCATGAACACCATGTAGTCGAGGCTGAAGCGATAGCCGAACTGAAACCAGCCGGTGTTCATGTAGAGCAGCGACGGCAGCGCGACGAACAGCGTCGTCAGCCACAGCGCGCGATGGAGCGGGCCCTTGTCGCGCGGCCACAACAGCAGCAGCAGGGCAGGGGTGGTGAACCAGATCGCCAGGCCGTGCCCCGACATCTGGATCCACGGCGAGCGAGGGAGAAGATCCGGCAGCGACGTGAGCGCGACGGCGAGGTTGCGCGACAGGTAGTGCGTCGAGGCGAGGCCCCACTGCTCGATGTTTTGCTGCTGCACGACCGGCTCGTGGGTGCCGAGCGCGAGGTAGCTGTGGCCGAACTCGGTGAGCGAGGAGAAGCGCACCTGGTTGTAGATCATGCCGAGCACCGCGAATGCGACGACGGGAATCGCGAACCGGATCAGCGGCCCGCGCGTCGCGAGCAACACGGCCTTGCGACCCGCGCGCAGGTTCATCGAGGCCGACGCGTTCGGCGGGACCTCGTCCGCGTGGGCCTTCGCCGCCATGCGCCAGACCTCGAACACGAACAGCGGGAACATGAACGCCATCGACGTGCGTGTCAGCGCGGCCGCACCGAGGGCGAGGCCGGCGACCACCGGCCGCTTCGCTTCGATCGCGGCCCACGCGTAGATCAACGCGAGCAGGACGCCGACAACGTGCGCCGTGTACCAGACCTTGCCCTGGATCGACGCCACGAACATCACGCTGCCGAACGCGAGGAGCACGACGAGCCACAGATCCTCGCGCAGCGTGCGCTTCGAGAGCTCGGCCTCCGAGAGCCGGCGCAGCACCAGCAACATCATCGGCAGGATCAGCGCCGCGAGCAGCAGCGTCGGGATCACGTCGTTGCCGCCCCGCCCGCCGATCAGCGCGGTGGGCAGCATGATCACCGCGGGGAACGCGGGGAACGAGACGTGGTGGGTCCAGCCGCGGCTGTGCTTGATCTGCGAATCTTTCGCGGCACACGTCGTGATCTTCGGCTGGCTGCCCGGCAGACAGGTCGAGTACTCGGTGCCGTCGAGCGCGCGGAACACGCCTTTCTTCGTGACCATCCGGCGGCCCTGGATCAGGCCCCCGTCGGCGAGCTCGACGGTCTCGAGCACCGCCCAGTCATCGTTCGGTAGCGGCGGCTCGATCGCGACCGCGCCGGTCAGCCAGGCATCCGCCTGGAACACGAAGTGCGGCGACCCCGACTGTTTGCCGAGCCGACCCCACGCGGCCACGCCGTAAACGACGAGACCGATCGCGAACAGGACGGCGTACAGGCGAGCGAGCACCCGACCCGACGTTATGACGGCGGCGGCTCCAATGATAGTTTGCAGCCGTCGATGACCGATCCGGCCACTCGTCCCCGCAGCCGGCTAGGGGCCATCCCCGCAGCGGTCCTGGTCGTGGTCGCGATCTGGGAGATCGTCGCGACGCGCTGCCAGGCGACGTCGGTGCCCGGCGACGACGAGTGGGCGGCGGCCGCTCGCCACGTGCGCACCGGCTACCAGCCGGGCGACCTGATCGTGTTCGCGCCCAGCTGGGCCGATCCGATCGGCCGGCTGCACCTCGGCGACCTGATCCCGCTCGAGATGGCGGGTCGGATGGACGCCGTGCGCTACGGCCGGATCTGGGAGCTGTCGATGCGCGGCGCCTTCGCCCCCGAGGTCAACGGCCTGAGCGCCATGGACTACCACGCGGGCCCGGTCGAGGTCCGCCGTTACGAGCGAGCCGCGCCACGGGTGCTGTTCGATCTCACCGCGACCCCATCACCCGGCGCTCGAATCGATCTCGTCGAGGTCGCGTTCGAGCCGCACCGCTGTCTCGTCGTCCCGACGCCGCCCATGCGTCCCTATCTCGACAACTTCCTGGCCGCGCTCGACACGCTCCCTCCAGGTCCGCAGCGCGAGCGCATGCTTCGCGTGTTCGACACTCTGCTGCCCGAGCTCGCGCAGGCACGCGCGGTGCCGAAGGCCGATCGCCTCGGTAAGCGCATCACCGTCAACCAGGTGCCGATCGGCACGGAGCTCGCGATCGGCCTCGGCATCGCCGACGTGTTCACGCGCCGCGACGAGCGCCGCCCCATCGCGCTGACGCTCGAGCTCACTGGACAGCCCCAGCCACCGCCGTTGGTCGCCCCGATCGACGAGTGGGTCGTCAGCTCCGTGGATTTCGCCACGCCGCCACCGGCGCCGGTCGACATCACGTTCGTGCTGCGCTGGGAAGCGAACCCCGGCGAGACCACGAGCACGAAGCAAGTCTGCCTCGCGATGGAGAGCCGCACGTGATCGGCCCGCGCACCGTCGGCTGGATCCTCGCGCTGCTGACGACGGTGCTCGTCGTCGCGAACCAGCAGGAAGTCGGGATCGCGCGCGACGAGGTCGTCTACATGCAGACCGGCGAGCGCTACGCCAAGTGGTGGCGCGCCGGCCTCCTCGGCGCCGACACCGCATCGAACGACAAGATCACGAAGACCTGGGGCGGCCCATCGCCGACCGACAACAACCGCGAGCACCCGCCTCTCATCAAGACGCTGTCGGGCTTCTCGAAGCTGTTCCTCCACGACACGCTCGGGGTCGACGAGGTCACCGCGTATCGCTTCCCGGCCGCGGTGCTCCACGGCCTCCTCGTCCTCCTGGTCTTCTTGATGGTGCTCGAGCTGTTCGGATTCGCCGAAGCGGTGATGTCGGGCCTGCTCGTGATGTTCCTCCCGCGCGCGCTGTTCCACGCAGGGCTCGCCTGCTTCGACGCGCCGATCATGACGCTGTGGTTCGCCGTCGTGTTCGCCTACTGGAAATCTCTCGACGGTCGGAAATGGCCGTGGCTCGTCGGCATCGTGTTCGGCCTCGCCCTCGCCACCAAGCACAACGCGCTGTTGCTACCGATCGCGCTCGGGCTCCACTACCTCGTCGCGGGCGTTCGCGATCGCGGGGCGCGCTTCATCACGTATCGCTGGCGCGTCATCGTGTCGATGCTGGTGCTCGCGCCGCTGACGTTCATCGCGCTGTGGCCGTGGTTGTGGTTCGACACCTACGATCACGTACGCGACTGGCTGATGTTTCACCTCAAGCACGTGCATTACAACTTCGAGTACCTCGGCGCGAACTGGAACGCGCCGCGATTCCCGTGGCACGTCGCACTCGTCACGACGCTCGTCACGGTGCCGGTGGTCACGCTCGCCGGCGCGGTCGTTGGTGCCGGCGTGTGGATCGCTCGGCGCGCTCGCTCGACCGCTGACGCGCGCGCCCCGGCGCTGCTCCTCGCGCTGTCGGCCGCCGCGTCGATCGGGCCGTTCTTCCTCGGGA